>NZ_JBBKBG010000038.1:0-20467 GCF_037892545.1 Pseudogracilibacillus sp. ICA-222130 | reverse complement strand
GAATTACATATTGCTATCGGAGAGGGAGTGAATCCTGAACCAATAGAACATTTAACGAATCTAAAAAAGCTGAATATACGTTCTAGCAAGCTTGATACGCTTAATTTTATTGAAAATTTAACAGAAATGATAGAACTAGATGTCACAAATACTAGCATAAGTTCTTTGGAACCATTAAAAAAATTGAAATCATTACGTTTGTTGAATGCAGAAATGAATCATATTGAATCATTAGAACCTTTAAAAAATCTAACCAAATTACAGGAAATAGAAATGTTGTCAAATGAGGTAACTTCGTTAGAACCTTTACGTAACCTTACATCTTTGCAAAAGCTTAATGTTCAATCGAACAAAATTACGTCGATTAAACCATTAACAAATTTAGAAAACTTAGTTGAATTGAATGTTGGGTCAAATAAACTTAGCGATATTTCCCCAGTTGCGTCATTGGAAAATCTCGAAGTATTAACTGTTAGTGAAAATAATATATCGTCTATTGAATCTGTGAAGCACCTTAGAAAACTAGTTGCGCTTTTTGCGACAGATAATCATATTGAAGATATATCTGTGTTGATGTCCATTCCATATTTAGAAACATTACAAATAAAAGGGAATCCGGTGGAAGAAGATATGGAACAATTCATTGCATTAAAACGTGAACTAGAATTTTATCGAACTATTGATGTATTAGATGAACGCTCGGATTAAAGGAAGGAAAGAAAGTATACTGTTATGAAAGTGTTAAAGGATATTTTTAGTGCAGTTTTTATTTTGTGCATAGTTGGAGCGTTATTAGGAACGGCAATCTGGATGTATAGTAGTTTTTTTCTTTCGTCAGATAAGCTAGATGCTAAATATTATGTATTAGAGAAACAAAGTGAAAAGGGATTGTTCTTAGGCCCACGATATAGTGTAATTACAGATAATGATAATGGTAGCAATTTTGTTTCTAAAAAAGTATTTGATTCATTGGAATTTGGCGATATTATTCATGGTCATGGGACAGATGAATATGGTTTTTTTACGAAAATGGATCAAATATATGATGGTTCTTTATTAATTTTACTCATTATTATATTAGGTTTTATGTTTATTTTTTTGTTATATGGATGTATTGTTTCGATTCCAGCTGTGGAACGAAAGTTAAAAAAACTTGAAATGTATCGAACAAAGAAAAAGAAACGTAATAGGTTAGGAACAAGTATATTACTTGTCATTCTCCCACTTGCATTAGCCTATAGCTCTCTTTATTCATTAAATTTATTTTACAAGGTAGTACCTGTTGGCCAAACGTTCGTAGAGGGTCATATTATAGACAGAGAATTTGATTGGAACTTTACACCTAAGGCAGATTATTCTACTTATGAATTAACGATTGTCTTTACTGCGGAAGATGGAGAATGAATCGGTTACACTTAGTTAGACAAATAATTTAAGGTCATATAAACTGAATTCAATCATTAGTCAGAGGAGAATTAGTTATGACCAGAAGAACAAGAAGAACATTCACAAAAGAATTCAAGGAACAAATCGCTCAGCTACATGCCTCAGGTAAACCAAGAGCCGAGATTATCAAAGAGTACGAATTGACACCGTCTTCTTTTGATAGATGGATTAGCCAGTACAATGGATCAGGCTCGTTTGAAGAAAAGGATAATCGAACGCCAGATCAAGAAGAACTAATCAAATTACGCAAAGAAAATCAAAAACTTGCGATGGAAAATGATATTTTAAAGCAAGCCGCGCTGATTATGGGACGAAAGTAGATGTGATTCGAAATAACGCTCACAAATACTCGATATCAGCAATGTGCGACGTCCTACAGATCCCTAGAAGTACGTTCTATTATGAAGCAAAAGAACGTGATACAAAAGCAGATGATGAACTAACAAAATTAATTGTAAAAATATTCAATGATAACAGACGGGTTTATGGCCAGAGAAAAATTAAAAGAGAACTTCAAAAGAAAGGCTGGCAAGTTTCTCGTCGCCGTATCGGTAGAATTATGAAAGAACAAGGGCTTGTCTCTAAATACACAGTTGCCCAGTTTAAGCCTAAAAAATCTGCAGTAAATGAATCGGAAATTAGCAACACATTAAACCGTGAATTTGAACAAAACCAAGAACTAAAAGTAGTTGTGAGTGATTTAACATACGTTCGGGTACACCAAAAATGGCATTACATTTGTGTGTTGGTAGATTTATATAACCGCGAAATTATTGGCCATAGTGCTGGTCAGCATAAAGATGCACAGTTGGTTCAACAGGCTTTTGCGACAGTACCATACAATTTAAATAACCTTGAATTATTTCACACAGACCGTGGAAGTGAGTTTAAAAACCAATTAATCGATGAAGCACTAGCAACATTTGGTATCGACAGATCACTAAGTGATAAAGGAACCCCGTACGATAACGCAGTCGCTGAAGCGACCTTTAAAACAATTAAAACAGAGTTCGTCAATGGAACAGTTTTCTCTAGTCAGGCAGAGTTGGATCTAGAGTTATTTGACTACGTCAATTGGTTTAATAATATTCGTATTCATGAATCGCTAGACTATTTAACGCCAAGGGAGTACAAGCTCCACCATCAGGTAGAGCAAACCGCTATCTAAATTAAATACGGCCACTTTACTTGGAGTGGCGGGCGTGAGAGCCTCTCACGCATATGCCAGCGTGGTTTTTAAATTAGCTGGCATCCTGGCAAATAATTCACGCCCGCAGAGGCTCAAGTGAAAAGATGTGTGATCTATTTACATTAAGGAGCATTTCAATCAGTACTATAAAACGTTTATATTCTTAAATATATTGTACAGTTTAGTGTTGACATTCCAGAAACATATCAAGTAAAGAAGGGAGTAACAAGAGCAACTTATCATAATTACGAATACAAATCATCTATTGGTTTGAAATACCGGAACAATAATCCATACGATATTTTTATTGAAGCGGATTCAATTAATGAAATAATAGGCACTATTGCGAATGTATATACTGTTTTATATGTGCTATGCTTAGTTACTTTTTATTTATTATGTAGACATTATAAGGAAGAGCGAAGAATAAAGGTGGAGCGGAAATAGTGCATGAGTTGAAATGGATACAAATTATATCTTTGGCAAACCTTTGCACCGGAGAAGCATCTCTGTTAGATTTATCCAATTAAAAACAAAGAAATAAAAATATAAAGAGCAGTAATTCAAATGTAAGTAAAAACACTTCATATTATAATAAATTCCTTGCATCAAATGTGGATAGCAAGGTTTTTATATGTCGACTTATTTTATGGAATCGTGTCCCTAGAAATAAAGGGATTTCGATAGATTATTTTTTAAAAAAATGGGTATATAGATGTTATTAACGTGGGATTGGAGTGTAGATGATGAATAAATACATAAAAGCAATAATGCTTAGTCTTGTTGTGATAAGTCTACTTATGGCATGTAGTGAGGATACAAGTGAAAGTAATGACTCTTCGCAAAATGAACAACGTAATAAAGACAACGAAGCTACAGAAAATAATCAAGGAAATGATACGAATGACGAAGAACCTGATGTGGAGCAAATTATTAAAGAAGCAACAAAGGTAAATAATGAATTTGAAAGTTATTCAACGATAGAGGAAAAAGATACGGTCGAAACATTTAACGATGAAAAAAATCACCTATTTGCGAAAGAAGAAACGAATGTTATTTTCTCTCCCTTCCAATTTGAATTGAAAATCGAGCAAGAACAATTAGACGACTCAGATCATCTACAGAAAGAATTTTTTGCAAAAGAGGGTGGAATTTATCTTGTAGATGGTATTTCTTATATGCTATTGCAAGGAGATGAGTGGAGCAAGAAGGAAAGTGAATATACAGAAGAAGAATTGCAAGACCAGGAAAAAATTCACCTTGATAAACAAGTACAACGGTATCGTGATGTAGCCGTAGATGAAGATTTTGAAGAAACAGAAGAGCATTATATTTTGACTTTTAACTTAGATCTTGAACAAATAGCTAAAAATGACCAAGAATCAGATCAAGGAGAAATAGGTGTTTCTGGTGAAGGATATAAAGTAAATGAGATGGATGTTACAATGAAAATTAATAAAGAAACATTATATTTAGAAACGATTACGACAAATAAATCATATGCATATGATATGGAATATAAAGAGGAAAAAGGCGAAATGTCCGTAACGTATGAAACGATAAAGACGTATCAAAATCAAAATGATGTAAAAGAAATTGTCGTACCCGATGAAGTCTTAGAAAATGCCAAAGAATTATAAAGTGATTGTATCATGTGGCATAATATTAAAAGATTTATGAGAGTGGTATTTATAGACTTATGTTCTTAGCGAAGTATTAATAGACTTTGTAATGATTTGTTAATATTTTATTTATATTCTGTTGTAAAAAAATAACAACTATTATATAATTCAGTTTAGTCCAAATATTTATACTATTTGGACTTTTATTTTAGCCTAAATATCATATATAAATCCATATGCTTATGACTCAATAAAAAATCAGAATATTCGTTCATCTATTAAATTTATGTAGAAAAAGATATTTGTATATATTGATATTGAAACATATTTCGAAGGGTGGTGATATACATTAAAAAGGGATTTTCAATTTTAATGTTGCTGATAGGTGTAAGCGGTATGCTATATGCTGGAATAAACATACATAGTTATATAAATGAATATAAAGTATCTGAAGAAAAATATGAAGAACTAGCTCAAATATACAATGACGAACCTAATAATGAACAAAAACTTTTAGAAATGAATAAAGATTATATTGGTTGGATTTCAGTTGAAGGAACAGAGATTGAATATCCAGTAGTAGTAACTGATAACAATGAATATTATCTAAATCATAATTTTTATAATGAACCTGATAAAGTCGGAGCTATTTTTATGGATTATCGAAATTCTAGCGAACATTTAGGTAAGAATACTATTATCTATGGTCATAACATGAAAGATGAAAGCATGTTTGGGTCTTTAAAAAAGTTAATTCATGAAGATGTTAGTAATAACCCTAAAATTACGTTTGAATTTCAAGATAAGACATATGAATGGGAGATTTTTACGGCCTATGAAACATATACCGAAGAATGGATGCAAGTTAAATTTGAAGATGATCATGAGTTCACAAGTTACATAGACACCTTAGAATCGAACTCTGATAAATTCCCTTTAAAAGAAAATTTAAATAGCTCTGATAAGTTAATTACACTGGCAACTTGTACACCAAATGATTTGAATGAACGATTAGTAGTTCAAGGAAAATTAATAAAGGATGAGTGATGCATGAGAAAAAAGTTATTTTCAGTAGTAGGTGTAATATTTTTATTACTAGTTTTCGTTAATAGCGTAAGTGCTGCGAGCTTAGATGTACTAGATGTGAATACGACAGTTGATAAAGATACTTATCAATATGATGAGACAATTTTGTCTAATATTGACTTAAGTAATATATCTGAAACGAATAAGGCGGAAAACATTCGAGTAAATGTGGAATTTCCGGAAGAACTTAAGTTGGTAGAGACAGAAGGGTTAACAGTAGATGGAAATAATATTACTTGGCAATTTGACCAAATTGACGTACTAGAAAATGAAGAGGTGTCGTTCAAAACGGTATTACCTAAACCTGAAATAGGTGAAGCTAATCCTGAAGAAGATGACGATGCATCTGAAGAAGGGGAAGCAAGTCCTGAAGAAGATAATAATGAATCTGATGAAGATGAAGCTAATTCTGAAGAAGGGGACAATGCATCTGAAGAGGAAACGGATGAAGGGGTAGTCATTATACCTTCAGAAGACGATGATGATTTATTAGAAGATGCAGCGGTGACTGGTAGTGTGGATGAAACTAAGCCACAAACAGGTGATGAGTCATCGATAGCAACATATATTTATATATTGATTGCGTCTATAGTACTTGTCACAATTGCTTTAGTTGGATTATATAGAAAGAAAATAGCTAAAACTGGATTTACAGCATTAGTACTATTGATTCTTTCTTCTGCATTTATTATAAACGGTAATGAAGCAAATGCAGAAAGTGCTGTTTATGAACAATCTATATCACATACTTATAGTGTTGAAGTGGAAGGAAAAGACTATGAGTTTGAAGTAACGGTAACAGCGGAAGTACCTAACGAAATTATTGAAATTGATGCTGACCCATCAGAAATTACGTTAAATCCTGGTGGATTTGAATCATTTAAATTAACAGGAACAAAAACTTCAGGGGATGTAGAAGAGCTTGTTGAAGATGATCATTTAAGCTTTAATATTTCTGATGCAGAAAAAGTTGAAGTTAAAGTGGGTGACGAAGGATTAGAAGTCCATGCAACGGATGCTGCAGAAGCTGGAGATGAAATAACAGTAACGGCTGTATATGATGCGAATGGAGAAGAAGTTACTACTTCGATAACAGTTACTATTACAGAATATCAAGGAACTTTAAAAGGACAAGTTTTTGATGCTATTACAGAAGAAACAATTGAGGGAGCAACAGTAGAAATAACGGCGGAAGATGGTTCGAATATTACTGTTCAAACAAATAGCAATGGTGAATACGAAACGGATATTTCAGTAGGTACACATGTAGTTAAAGCGACTGCAGATGGATATATTGCAGAAAGTGAAACAGTAAATATAACCGCAGATGAAACAACCACATCTGATTTAAACTTATATTTAGTATCCGAAGAACATGCTGGAGAGGGAACGGCTTCAGGTACAATAACAGATGCATTAACTGGTGAAGGTGTACCTAATGTAGAAATCAGTGTGGTGAAAGGTAAAAATAACTCATCAGGAGAGGTAATTGATACGATTACAACAGATGAAGCCGGATATTATTCGGTTGAATTGCCAGGTGGTAACTATACGTTACTTCTTTCGGCTGAAGGATATGTTTCCACAACGAAAAATATTGTAGCTATTGGAGATAGGGAGAAACCAAATCAAAACGCAACCATAACACCTGAATTAGAAGAAGAGGAAATGCGAATAGTATTAACTTGGGGTGAGGAGCCAAGTGATTTAGACTCCCATTTAACAGGACCAAAAGCGGATGGTGGACGCTTCCATATTTATTGGAACAATAAAGTTTATGAAGATGCAGAAACAGAAGTAAACTTAGACAGGGATGATGTATCTTCCTTTGGTCCAGAAACTATTACAGTGATAAATCAAATTACTGATGGTACGTACAAATATAATGTGTTTAATTATTCTGGATGGCAGATTACAGAGAGTAATAAAAAGGATCTAGCAAAATCTTCGGCAAAAGTGGAAGTATATAAAGGAAATAATTTAATCCAGACGTACAATGTTCCTACAAATATAGATGGGAACATGTGGAAAGTATTTGAAATTGTGGACGGGGAGATTAAAACAATTAATAAAATTGAAACTTATGAAGAACACCCAAATGTTGATAACCAATAACTGCGAAAAGAATTGAATAAAAGTATATCAATTTTATAGGTAAGCATGTTCAGAACTAAAGTATTTTTAATGATTGACAAGTTTGTTTCCAATTTGAATCACTGGTAACAAACTTGTCATTTTTTGTTTATGGGTAAAAAGCATATTTACATAATGTATGACTAAAAGTAAACAAATATGATAGTATGTAAAAAAAGCGCAACTAACGAACATATTTGAAAGGAGATAACATCAGTGAATCCTACTATTTTAATAGCTATTATTACAATTGTCATAATTATGATCATCCGTATAGTGATTCAGTCAGTAAGAAATAAGGTATATAAACCGGAAATTGAAAATAATGTGCAAAAGCCTGGCACATTAGAAAGGGTTATTGCCAATGTTCTATTATTCATTAGTATATTTTCATTGTTTTTTGCAATGATAGGTTTTATCATGGACGAAATGGAAATGGGGACTGTATTTACTGTAATGTCGGTCATATTTATTTCCGTTACGATTATAATAAAAAGAGCACATAATATGTCTTACCAGGAAACAGATACATATTTTATTTTACAAACGGGAAAACAGACCCAAAAAGTATATTATGAAAATATTGTTGATTGGGAAGCAGGATACAATGAAATAGAAGTACTTGATCAAATGAATGTGGATGGAAAGTATGTAAGAGTTAATATTAAAATATTTACACCTGAGATTTTATTACGAAAGCTCGCTGACATGACTTTCGAGGGCAAATTTTATCAAGAGGAACAAGCTTATGCGAAAGACCCAAATAGAAAAGTAGAATTCATTCGTTATCTTACTCAAAATAAGTACGGTTATTTAGTAGAAGATTATATTAAGCAAATAGAAAATAACAATATTTGATAGATTATACAAATGTTTAGCTAGATAAAGATGGCAACAATCATATCACACCTTTCTCAAGTTGTTGGGAAAGGTTTTTATTTTACGAAGATGGAAGTGTAAATTCATGTGATATACTAAAAGTAATTTGTACAAGGATGTTTTGACGCGGAAGGAGGAATACAATTGAGAAAAGGTTTATTACTTACACTATTCACGGCAATATTTTTAATTATTTTAGCGGCTTGTAGCAACACAAATAATAAGGTAGAAGAGGAGGAGCAAGAAGAAGTGGAAAAATTAGATCCTGAATTATTTGTAGAAGCATTTCTAAAAGGCGATTATGAGCAAGTATATGGACAATTGAGTGAATCGTTTCAGAAAGAGGTTTCCGTAAAAGAATTAAAAACTTTGGGAGATGACTTCCATAAAGATATTTCTACATATGTTTTACAATCGGAAATGCCGTATGGAGATGATGCAGTTCAATATGTTTGGACAGATGACACGGGCACAAAAGGATTAATTGCTGTATTTGATGAAGAGAATGTTGTACAAGGATTGCAAATTATGCCACTTGACATCTATCCTGACACAGATAAAGTGTATACGAAAACTAAATTTAATATGCCTTTTGAGGACACTTGGTTTGTATTTTGGGGTGGGACTAATCCATTAGTGAACTACCATTATGAATATGAAAATCAGCGGTATGCTTATGACTTTGTAAAAATGGAGGAACAAAGTACATATGAAGGTGACCCGATGATGAATGAAAATTACTATGCTTTTGGCGAAAAGTATATAGCACCAGCTGATGGAACAGTTGTAAAAGTAGAAAATGAGATAAAAGATAATGAACCAGTTGGAAAAATGAATGATAAAGAGCCTTTAGGAAATTATGTTATTATCGATCATGGCAATGATGAGTTCAGTTATTTAGCACATTTTAAATATGATTCTATTGAGGTGAAAGAAGGGGACAAAGTGAAGCAAGGTGATTTGCTTGGCCTTGTTGGAAATTCTGGAAACTCCAGTGAACCTCATATTCATTTTCATGTAGCCGACTCAAGTGATCCGGAGACATCGAAAAGTATCCGAATTTCATTTGAACAAGATGAGGAAATAAAGCAAGGAGATTTTGTGAAAAAGTAATCATACGAAATAGGAGGAGAAAGTGACATGTGGAATGAAAATAGCGTAACAGATTTATTACATATTACATATCCAATCATTCAAGCTGGGATGGCAGGTGGTGTCACGACACCAACATTAGTTGCTGCTGTATCCAATTATGGAGGGCTTGGAAATATTGGGGCAGGATATATGACTTCTACACAACTTCGTGATCATATTCGGGAAATAAAAAAGCGAACGGATAATCCTTTTGGCGTTAATGTATTCGTTCCAGAAACACCAGAAGTAAATATTGCTGAGATAGAAAAAGTAGATACATATTTAGCACCTTTTCGTGAGGCTTTACAGATACAGAAAGTAGCAGTAAACCCTCCATCAACCACTACATATGAAGAACAGATAAATGTCATTATTGAAGAAAAGGTACCAGTATGTAGTTTTACATTTGGAATACCATCGAAAGAAGTTGTCCAAAGGTTAAAGCAGGAAAATATTGTACTAATTGGAACAGCAACGACGGTACAGGAAGCGATAGCGAATGAAGCAATTGGTATGGATATCGTTGTAGTTCAAGGTAGTGAGGCTGGTGGACATCGGGGGACGTTTCTTCATTCGTCAAAGGAAGCAATGATTGGAACGACTGCTTTAGTACCACAAGTTGTAGATCGTGTTCAGATTCCAGTTATTGCAGCTGGCGGGATTATGGATGGTCGAGGGATCCTTTCGGCGCTCATTTTAGGGGCAGAAGGAGTACAAATGGGAACAGCGTTTGTTACGAGTGAGGAAAGTGGTGCAAATGAGTTACATAAAGAGGCTATTTTACAAAGTACAGAAGATGCATCTGTCGTTACGAAAGTATTTAGTGGAAAGGAAGCAAGAGGTATTCGTAATGATTTTGTCGATAAGATGGAAGTATATGAAGATGAGTTGCCAAAATATCCAATTCAAAATACGTTAACCCAACCACTTCGTAAAGAAGCGGCAAAACAACAACGACCAGAATGGATGTCTTTATGGTCTGGACAAGGTCCACGTTTAAGTAAACGACAACCTGTCCATAAAATGATGGACCATATAGTGGCGCAAATAGATTATCTTATTCAACAGAAATTGCATACATGGTAAACAAAGAGTTTCAAATATGTAAACGAAACAATGAAGGAAGTGGCAAATTGCGACAGAAATGTATACAATTTCATACATTCGGCCCTCCAGAAAAGGTGTTACAAGTCGAACAAAGAGAAATATCCGTTTTACATAAACATGATATATTAGTTCGGATGATAGCTTCTCCAATTAACCCGTCTGATTTAATTCCAGTGAAAGGGTCCTATGCCCACCGGATTCCTTTACCGAATATACCCGGGTATGAAGGGGTAGGTATTGTCGAACAAGTTGGGTCTGAAGTGAAGAAGGATTATATTGGAAAACGCGTTTTACCATTACGGGGAGAAGGAACATGGCAACAATTTGTGAAAACATCTGTACATCATGCCATAGAAGTACCATCTTTTATAGATGATGATACTGCAGCACAATTATATATTAACCCAGTAACTGCATTCGTTATATGTACGGAAACATTAAGATTACGAAAGGGAGATATAATTGCTGTCAATGCAGCTGGTTCTGCTATTGGCCGCATTTTTGCCCAGTTAGCGAATATATTAGGATTTACCTATATTGCTGTCGTACGAAACAATCGATATACGAAGAAATTGCTGGAACTTGGTGCATCCCTTGTGATCGATACTTCGATGGAGCCGTTACATGAAACAATAATGGAAATTACAAACGGTAAAGGGGTAGATGCTGCAATTGATTCGGTTGGGGGCCAATCTGGTACAGAGTTAGCTTTTTCGGTCCGGGAACATGGGAAGTTTTTAACATTAGGTTTATTGTCAGGGGTACAGGTGGATTGGAGAGATATTTATACAAACACAAAAGTCGACCCTACTTTGTTTCATTTACGCCATTGGAATCACACTGTTTCAGATGAAAAATGGCAACATATATTTCAACTGTTAATGCAATATATAAAAACGGAACAGTTAAGA
The DNA here is from genome assembly GCF_037892545.1 of Pseudogracilibacillus sp. ICA-222130. Classification (NCBI taxonomy): domain Bacteria; kingdom Bacillati; phylum Bacillota; class Bacilli; order Caryophanales; family Bacillaceae; genus Pseudogracilibacillus; species Pseudogracilibacillus sp. ICA-222130. The sequence continues at coordinate 8,960 of NZ_JBBKBG010000038.1, read as the reverse complement.
TGCATGAAACCAAATAGTTTTTATCATATAAGTGATATTCAGGAAGCGGTTCGTTATGTAGCAGCTAATTCAGTAAATAAAGGAAAAGTTATGTTATTATTTGATTAATATGGTTTAGATAGAGCGTAGAAAAGGAATAGATGAAAGAAGTAAGACACATCCTAATATAAAAAGGAAGGTCGATCGTATATGGCTAAAGTTGGAATATTAATTGGTAGTTTACGTAAAGAATCCTTTTCGAAAAAAATTGCTTTATTTACTGCAACACTTTTTCCAGACGATGTTGAAACAGAGTTGATTGAGATTGGACATTTGCCTTTTTACAATCAAGATTTTGATGAGGAAGATAATGTGCCGAGTGACGTGCAATCTTTTCGTGAAAAGGTAAAAACGTTTGATGGATTTTTAATTGTGACACCGGAATATAATCGTTCTGTTCCGGCTGTATTGAAAAATGCTTTCGATATCGGTTCTCGTCCAAAAACTGACAATGTGTGGAATAATAAGCCGGCAGGAATTATTAGTCAATCACCAGGAGGACTAGGGGCTTTCGGTGCTAACCATCATCTGCGACAAACATTAACTTCTTTAAACATGCCTGTTGTGCAGCAACCTGAAATGTATTTATCAAATGTTGGAACATTTTTAGATGATGCCGGAAATGTAACGAATGAGAGTACCGTCCAATTTTTACAAGGGTTTGTCGATACATTTATAAAATTCATGCGAAAATTTTAACATAAAAGATGAAAAAATCGTCGATACTCGTTCACATATAACGAATATCGGCGAGTTTTTCGTTATGTGGGCATTTTAAAAGGTAGAACATAAAATTTTGTCATAATATATACAACAATTGCAGTGATGAAGATTAGAATAAACATAGCAATATGGAATGTTCGTTGCATGTATAATACACCGATAAATTCACGGATGAGGGCATTTATCCAAAAGTAAAATTTCGTTTTAGACCCTGCGCCGTCACATCGTACTCCCACTTTTTTTGCCCATAATAAAGAACGGAACACATGGAAGTTATTCGTGACGGTAAGAATGTTAGGTTTATTGGGTTTGTTTTCTTTTTCTAAATCTTGGTCAATTAGTTGTTTTGAAAATAATAAGTTTTCGTACGTGTTAACCGCTTTATCTTCTATAATAATATGTGCTTCTTCTATCCCTTTCTCTTGCGCATATTTAGCCATCGCTACCCCTTCAGGTAGTAATTCATCTCCACCTTGCCCACCTGTAAAGATTAATTTTACTGGGTGGTCTTGTGTGTGAAATGTATGAAATAATGCGATCCCTTTATCAATACGACTTGCTAGTAATGGTGGAACACGATCCCCGATTATACCACTGCCGAGTACGATAATATAATCGTATGTTTTCCATGGATTTCTAAATTGATTTAGTAAAGCAGCGATTGCAAAACTAATCATTACTACCATCATATACGTAATAGTAGTAGATACAAGGAATGAAACACTATATAAAAACGGCAATTCTTCTGGTATAGAAATAAAATTGATTGCAATGACCCACGCAATGATAAAGAGTCCGAATGTTAGACTTAAAAAGTTATGCAATTTTCGGCCTTCTCGTTTTATTAATCGAATACCAGACGTAATGAAGGCAATAATAAAGGAAAGTACATATAACGGAATTAATAAAATAATAAGAGCAACTAAAATGACGACGATTGTTAATACGATTTTTTGGTGAAAAAACTCTAAATAAACAATCGTGAGCGTCAATAAATAACCAGTTAACATAAGAAAAAAGAACCCAATCCATACGGTGCGTCGTTCGATCATAAAGAAGATCAAAAATAAAAGGATTGGTACAATATAAAAAAGGAACGGCATAGCTTCCCTCCTCTATCTAATGTTGCATAGTTTTATCATAGCTTAAAAGATATTATTTGTATAATTTGTCAGTAAAAGGATGAAGGTTATTGTCGAAGAAATAACTTTTATCGTGTAATATTTCGAAAAATAAGCAGAGGAAAATTATCTCCTCTGCTTATATTTTTAGTGCTGTAAGGGCGCTTGTTTTTATATAGAACAAGCGTTGCGTGGATGTGAGGGACGATTCTAAGGTGTATTTACCCATTTGATTGTACTTCGATTGTTGGCGGTGCCGTATGAATATGTTTGTTTCGTTTGTCGTTGAAGCGGATAAGTCGTAATGCGTTGAGCACGACAGCTAATACGCTAAGTTCGTGAATGAGCATACCTGATGCTAAAAATACTTTTCCTAGTAACACACCAATTAACAGTAAGATGACCGTTCCGACGGCAAAAAACATATTTTGTTGCATATTTTTTACGGTTGCCTTCGCTAGAGAAATAGCAGACGGAATCGCATGTAACTGATCATTCATTAAGACGACATCCGCGGTTTCCATTGCAACATCTGTTCCTGCAATACCCATCGCAAGTCCGACGTCTGCTAAAGCAAGTGCTGGTGCGTCGTTAATACCATCACCGACCATTGCAACACGATACCCTTTTTCTTTTAATTGCTTCACAAACAACACTTTGTCTTCAGGTAACATTTCAGCGTGCACTGTATCGATGTGTAGTGGTGTAGCAACTTGCTCGGCTGTATGTCGGTTGTCTCCTGTAAGCATGATTGTTTGTTTTATACCGTTATGTTTTAATCGTTCTATCGCCGTTTTTGCTTCTAATTTCACTTTATCTTTAATAGAAATAATTCCTCTAACCGTCTGGTCGATTGCGACAAATATGACAGTATTTCCGGCCTTTTCTTGTTGTATGGCGTCATTTTCAATGTGGTTGTGTATGTTTATTTGTTGGTCCCTTACTAATTGCCGATTTCCGATAACCACATGTTGGCCATCTAATGTTGCGTGTAATCCATGGCCTTTTACGATGTTGAAATGGCTTGGCTCTTTTTCTAATGGAATATGCCGTTTTTTTGCTTCTTGAACAATTGTGCGTCCTAAATGGTGTTCTGAAATAACTTCCGCTTCTGCCGCCATTTTTAATAAGCTGTTTTCATCGATGCCATATGTCTGAATGTTGGTAATGGAAGGTTTTCCTTCTGTTAAAGTTCCCGTTTTATCAAAAACGACTACATCTACCTCCGCGAGATTTTCCATTACTTCTCCACCTTTAATTAATGTCCCTTTCCGTGCGCCGTTTCCAATACCAGCGACGAGTGAAACAGGGGCAGAAATGACTAATGCACCTGGACATGCAATGACGAGAAAAGTTAAGGTTAATTCAATGTTTTTGGTGAAAAGTAAGACGAATAAAGACAATACTATAATGCTAGGTGTGTATATATTGGCAAACCTTTCCAGAAATTTTTGCGTTGTTGCTTTCGTTTCCTGTGCTTCTTCTACAAGTTCGATAATTTTGGCGAATGTTGTATCGTCTCCAACTTTTTCAGCGATTATTTCAATATATCCTTGGTCAATCATAGTACCACTGAACACATAGTCTTCTGTCGTTTTGTTTTTTGGAACAGATTCACCTGTAATCGTCGCTTCGTTTATGCTCGCTTGACCGGAAATGATTTTTCCATCGACAGCCACTTTTTCACCAGATTGAATGGCGAGGATATCTCCTTCATGAATTTCCTTGATAGGAAGTATTGTTTTTTCGCCATTTTTAATGAAGGTAGCTTCTAAAGGACTCATATCTAATAATGTTTGTAAGGAGGCACGTGTTTTTTCTAATGATCTCGCTTCTAAATAAGAACCGAATAAAAATAGAAATGTCACGGCAGCAGCTTCTACATATTCACCGATAAAAAGTGCTCCAATAACTGCAATCGTTACTAATAACTCGATACTGAACGCTTTCATTTTTATTGTTTGAAAAGCTGTTTTTGCAGTCGTAGCTCCCGCAATAAAAGTCGCTAAAAGAAGTGCGCTATTTTTTAAGAGGGCGAAATCAAACATATGACAAATGAGAGCAAGGAGCAATAACAGTCCAGATATCCATACGAGTTGAATTTTTTTCATTTATTTCCCTTCTTTCTTTGATGAATCAAGGTTGGGACAGATTAGTTATAGCCCTAACCTTGATTTTTTCATTAAGCTATCTTTTTATGGGTGATTGGAAACCCTAATTTTTCAACGATGGTTGAAATGTCCTCTGCTGATATAATGGATTCATCGAATTGTACCTTCACTTTACTGGAATGAAAGAGTACACGTGGATGTTTGATGCCTTCTGTTTTGTTTAATGTTCCTTCAATGCGTTTTACACAAGATGGACAGCTTAAGGTTTCTAATGTTAATTCTAGTTTTTTCATATTTATCTTCTCCTTTATTTATGTTCTACTTATAGTATAGGTAGGAACCATTTTCCTTACATTGATGTAGGTCAATATTTCTATTTGAGTTGTTTGGTATAATGGGAATTAGAATAGGAGGAAGTAAAATGGCTTGTAATCATCCTAATGTGTCACAATTATGTGTAGCGAAAGTACCTTTTTTTAATCATTTAGCAATCGATGAAATGGTGAAAATTGCTGAAATTAGTAAACATCATACGTATGTCAAAGGGGATATTATTTACCAAGCTTGGGACCCTTTAGAATATTTATATATCGTCCATATTGGTCGGGTGAAAATTTATCAGTTATTTGAGTCTGGGAAAGAACAAGTATTACGTATATTAGAACCGGGGGAATTTTTTGGGGAATTAGCATTATTTACTGAAAAGACATTGGAGACGTATGCGGAAGCATTAGAAAAGACGAATATTTGTATGATTCATCGGGATAAAATGCAACAGTTAATGAAGGAATATCCGACTATTGCATTGAAAATTTTAGAACAATTTAGTCAAAGATTAGATGCGGCAGATAAATTAATTGGGGAATTAAGTGTGAAAGATGTAGAGGCGCGAATAGCTAGTTATTTATTGGATCTAATGGACAAACAACAGAGCACCAACATTATTTTACCAGTAACGAAGCGAGATTTAGCCTCTTATTTAGGAACGACACAAGAGACAATTAGTCGAAGAATGACGAAATTTCAGAAGCAAGGCATTATAAAACAAGAAGGGCATAGGAAGGTGAGCATTTTTGATGTCGAGACATTACAGGCAATTTCTTTAGAGGAAATGTAGTACGTTATTGCACCTTTCTTTTAGGAAATCTATACTTAGATTAATAGATAGGAATAGGGTGCATGTACATGAGATTATTTTGGAAGATTGTATTAGGAATAATTGGATGTTTTATGTTCGTATTAATGATAGGTGTCCTTGCATTTACTGTATCTGTTAAACCTGGAGTGTATATAATTCAAAAGATGTTTGATCAACCAATCGTTATTTCCGACGAGGAAATGTTTATGGAAGCATCTTCCAAAGTTCAAAGTTTGAAAGATATTACATATCCATCTTCTTATAAAAATAATACGTTGGACATTTACTATCCGAAAAATGCCAAAGATAGTGTACCAGTATTAATTTGGTTACATGGTGGTGGGTTTGTTTCAGGAAATAAAGAAGGAGTCGAGGAGTTTGCGACATATATTGCTGCGTATAATGGTGTTGCCGTAGTCGCTATCGATTATGAAACAGCACCTTCTTTACAATATCCAGGGCAAATTAAACAATTGGACGATGTATATACGTTTATTTCTAATCAGAGCAAGGATTTTCCAATGCTTGATATATCGAATCTATCGTTCGGCGGTGACTCTGCCGGGGCGCAAATTGCTGGACAATATGTTGCATTGCAAACAAATGAGGCTTATGCAAAGGAAATGAATATAGAACAATCTGTACCATCATCCACCATACGTACTTTTTTATCATTTAGTGGTCCAGTTGATTTACAACAAATGAAAGATGTACAGTCAGATAGTTTATTTATGAAATTTTTTGTGAATACTGTTTCGCGTGCATTTATTGGAACGCGAAATTGGAAAACGAGTGAACTTTTAGTGGAAGGATCTGTCGTGCCATTTGTAACAGAAAACTTTCCTCCAACTTATATTACCGATGGCAACTCCTTTTCTTTTCCCGAACAAGGAAAAGCATTGCAGGAAGCATTAGAAACTGTGGGGGTTCCGGTAGATATACTGTTGTTTGATGAAGGAGTAGGGGAGATTCCACACGAATATCAATTTAATTTTTTAACAGATGAAGCAAAGGAAAATTTAAATAAGACGATACAATTCATCGATACTTATGGAATGGAAGAAGGCGACGATCATTAATGCTAGTTTACTTTTCAAAAAGTAGTGGATGGTACCAACATGAATAAAACGTGATTTGGAGGAGACCGAATGGTTGAAACAAATCACGTTTTTTTATGCGAAAATGTTCCAAAATATGACCTACGTCACATCTTTTATAAGATGACAGGAGTAAAATGAAAGTAAGGAGGGATATACAATGATTACGATCCGAACGTTACTTTTAACGGGACATATTTTGCTCGCGATAATATGGGTTGGAGGTATTCTATTCGTAGGTTGGGGAATCTTTCCACTCATTCAAAAAATGTCCCTTCAGACACAACGTTTCTTTTTAACTATATTGATGAAACATACACATATAGGTTTTACTGTTGCAGGAGTGCTCGTTATCATCACAGGTGTATTGTTAGGTACGCTTTTTGGACCAATGGGTAGTATGGAACAAATAATCGCGACTGCTTATGGTCAGAAGTTATTGTTTGCATTTGCCGTCGCAGTTTTTGCGATTTTATGGGGAATCGTATTCGGTTATCGTCATACGATGAACGTATTACAAAATGATGTTATTTGGGAAGAGGCGATTCGAGGAAATCGTCATTTATTACAGCGATCCTTTCGACAGATTATGTTGATAGAATCGGTGGAAGTAGCTTGTTTTTTCATCTTAGTGTATACGATGGTATTGTTATAAAACATGGCAGAAAGGATGATGAAAATGGGATATATAGAGCGACATGAGATGCAAAAGGAAGTGCGGAAAGATTATTATTATCGTGGCACATGGCTCCAATTAATTCGTCCACTCACATTATCTGGAACAATGACTCCAATTTTAGTCGGAACAGGGCTTGCATTTAAAGATGGTGAAGGATCATGGTCCGTTTTTTTCGTGTTTCTCATAACAGCTGTCCTTATTCAAGTGGTAGTTAATATGTTGAACGATTATTTTGACTTTATACACGGACAAGATGTAGAAAAATGGACAGAAGATAAAGAGGATACGAGTAGTTATATTGCTTTACATGCTATTCCTATCGTTGCAGCAATTTTAACTGTAATTGCTTGTATTGGTGGATTATGGCTGGCGAAGATGAGTCATGAATGGATTATTCTTGTCGGGATATTAAGCATACTAGCAGGAATAAAGTATTCCGCCGGGAAGTACGCTTTTTCCGCAATTGCGATGGGAGAAATGATTGCCTTTCTCTTTTTAGGAGTTGTTGTGACGATATTATCCTATGTTGTTCAAACGGGATATATTTCGACGGAAATAATCGGGGTGGCCATTGTATTCGGATTGTTAATTGCGACGATGATTTTAACGAATAATATTCGAGATATAGAAAAAGATAAGCCTTTCCGTGTTACAGTAGCGATTTTACTAGGACGGAAGAATGCGATTCGACTGTTAGCTAGTTTGTGTATGGTCATATATATTTCGATGTTCTGTTTTGTGTTATTTGGCTTACTTCATTGGACTGTATTGCTTACGTTTGGAGCGATTCCATTTGCATGGAAACTGTTACAGACATTCAGAACAGATGAAGAAGAAAAGGCTTGTATGAAAAGAGCTGCATACCATCACCTTTCGTTTGGACTGTTATTAGCAATTGCAGTATGGGTTTTATAAGTGCAGGAAACCATCATATGATGTTCATATGGTGGTTTTTTGTTTGCTCCATTTGCTATATTCATAGAAAAGTTAGTACGAAAGTAGTGTTATTTCGTCGTACATAGAATTCGAAAACATCAGTGATGGTGGCTGTATCATTGTTTACTTTTTCTACTTATAACTAAAACCATCGATTATCCTACAATAATTAATAGAATAGGCTACAATGAGGATAAGAGATATTGAAAAATGATAGGGGATATAGATGGAAAAGGTAAAGAAGTTTAAGAAATTTTATTTGGAAATTACGAGCGTATGTAATTTAGCGTGTAGTTTTTGTCCGCCGACGATTCGGGCGAGGCAGTTCGTTTCACCGGAAGATTTTGCGATGAGATTGGATCAAATTAAGCCACATACCGATTATATTAATTTACACGTAAAAGGGGAACCACTTTTACATCCGAAAATCGGAGAATTGCTTGATATTAGTGCTGAAAAAGGATTCAAAGTAAATATTACGACAAATGGTACATTAATTGAAAAACGACGAGAGCAATTGGTGAATAAGCCTGCGATTCGCCAAATGAATTTTTCCCTACATAGTTTCGATGATAATAATTTGCCTGATCGGGAAGGGTATATGCAGAAAATCATTGATTTTGTAAAAGAACAAACGAAAGAGACGAATATGATTGTATCATTTAGGCTTTGGAACCTTTCACAAGATAACCGGACGAACGCGGAAAGTAAACGAAATCGTGCATTGCTCGCGATGATTGAAAAGGCATTTGATCTAGACTATCAAATTGAGGAGCGAGTAGAGCCAGGTGGTGGGATACAAATTGCAGAACGTGTGTATATAAATCAAGATTATGAATTTAAATGGCCGTCATTGGATGAGGAAGAAGATGACGGAAAAGGATTTTGTTATGGATTGCGAAATCAAGCGGCCATTTTATCGAATGGGACGGTCGTTCCTTGTTGTTTAGATGGGGAAGGTGTTATTGATCTTGGGAATATTTATAAAGATTCTTTTTCAGATATTATAAAAATGGAACGAGCGCAAAATTTAGTTGATGGCTTTTCAAGACGGGAAGCGGTAGAGGAATTATGCCGAAAATGTGGGTTTCGACAAAGGTTTGGAAAATAAATGAG
>NZ_JBBKBG010000037.1:0-22400 GCF_037892545.1 Pseudogracilibacillus sp. ICA-222130 | reverse complement strand
AAATGAGTATGAAAACTATGGTATATTTCCTTATAGTCAAAGAAATTTATGTTAAGATAGTAGTATAAGAATTATGGGCAAATAGGTAGAAAGAGTTTTTAAGAATAAAGGGGTATGCTCATTGAAGAAGTTTTATCTTATATCGTTTGCTTGTTTGATTTTTTTGACAGGGTGTTCGAACGATGTTGTGGCAAAATTACATTTAGCAAAAATAGATGTTAGTGAAGAAACAGAGATAAGAAAACCGATGCAGGACGTAATTGATCATTTAGAAGCGGCAGAAAATGATTTTGAAAAAAATGATTATGTATCGCTCTATGAAGAAGACGGTACGACGGTTACACATATTAATGGAAAACGAATTAAAAATTTAAAGTTTCTAGATATGACCGTATATGAAGTACGTTATGAATTTTCAAATCAAATTGATGAGACGAGACCAGAGGAAGATTTATTAATCCGTGCCCATTATTTTGTAAAGCCGAATAAACATAATCGTACGAAAGAAGCTTTAGAAAAAACGTTATCAGAACGATTTGAACAAATGGATACACATCGTAAATTTTGGGTAGATGAAAAAGGGATCATCTTTTATGAATATACACCAAATGGCCAAATTCGTATTATGATTGAAGACCGCGAACTGTTTGAACAGGAGTTAATTACGAAAGAGTAAGTAATAAGAAAAGGGATTTCAGCTGTTATATGCTGAAATCCCTTCTTTTATTTTTTGTGTAATTGACGGTGTAACTCTTTTACGATGTTAGATAAAGATTCGACAGGTCCAGCAACTTCGGCATCACGAATAACAGCTTGAATGGGCAAATTTTTAACGGGACTCGGTGCGACGCCGAATTCTGTTAACCATGCTGCTAATTGTTCAGATGAACTAGCATATACGATTTTGCCTAAGCCGACCCAGCCATGAGCTGCTGCACACATTGGACAATGTTCCCCAGATGTATATACGGTAGCTGATTTGCGTTCTTCTTCTGTCATATTGTTTGCCGCCCATCTTGCAATTGCAAATTCGGGATGTTGTGTATGGTCCCCACTTGCTACATGATTGTGGTCTTCAAATAATACGTCTCCATCTTTTGAAACGAGTAAAGAACCAAATGGTTCATCCCCTTTTTCAAGTGCTAATTTTGCTAATTGAACAGAGCGTTCTAAAAATGTTAAATCTGTTTCGGTAATCATTATTTTTTCCCCTTTACATAATGATAGGATGTTAATTATATTGTAAAAGAAAATCAGCATACGTAATCCTACAATTAAACCACCACTTCGCTCTAGAAGAATCATGTGAAGTGGTGGCTTTTGAATTGTTATTCTTGATTGGTCTCTACTTTTTCAATGCTTGATGGATCAAAGGAAAGACGTAATACTTCATCTCCTTTAAATGTACCACCTTCATGTTCGACTTCATATTGAACACGAGCCCTTAAGTTTACCGGAAGCTCGTCTAGTTCAAACAACTCTGAACGTCGTTCCATTTCGTCATTTACATGGCGCTCTATCGCTTCCACAAACTCATTTGGACGTCGTTCTACTTGGAATCCAGTAATTGTTTTTTCACTTTGTAATAATAATGCAATCGTAAGGAATGTATTATCTTTCGTGATGACAGCGACTTGTGATAAGTAATTTGCCATCGCAGATTCTTCCTCTGCATCTTTTTTTAATGTTTGTAAATGAATCGTATATGTTCCATTTTCTAATTCGATATTTGTTTGACTCATCTGTTTGTCCTCCTCATTTATTGTTCATCATGAATATATGGTGCCATTTCTTGTAGTACGTCTTCTGGCAATGCTTTTTCAATCATCGGAAAGATAATTCTTTCTTCTTTCCGTACATGTTGTTCGAGTAAATGCCCAAGTTCATGCATTTCTTCTATTAAAGGTCTCGTGGCATTGGTGATTTGTCGAATGAGCGAACGTATTTGTACATGTTCCACAAGCATTTCTATGATTAGTGGATCTTGAACATCTCCATACTGAGCATAGACAGGTAATAAAATTTCCTCTTCTTCACGAAAATGTGCCTGTCCATCTGGTTCCCAAAAATCAATCACTTCTTGACGGATTTCTTCATTACTTAATAGACTTTCTGGTGTATTAGCTCGTCTAAGTTTGACACCTAGATGTAATGCAACCATATGGTGTCTGGACAAAGGTTGTAATACTTCATGGCGTTTAATACCTTTCTTGCCACTGCTCATTTAGATCACCCTTTTTCATAAGATGTTTTATAAAATTTATTATTAATATATATGATAACATTAATTGAATGAAGAAGAATATATAGTGATTTGAATTTATAGGTATTTGATTTGAGATGTTGTATCTATTCGTTATTTGTGGTAGGAATCTCCACTTTTCATGGTAAAATCATCGCTCCCGTAAAAACTTCTACTTATGCGATGATTTTGTATTTATCTGTAACCACAAAATTATTTTTTCAAATTATTATTTTCAATAAATTTATCAAAATCATTTGAGGTATTTTGATCAATGCGACGTTGGTTATATTTCTCATATTCCTCAATGGCTATTTTATCTGCTACTGCCTTTTCTACTCTTCCAGCATCTTGGAGGATTTCGCGTTCATCAAATTCCAAGAAAGCATCAAGTCTTTCTTTCCAGTCTTTCATATACATCGGTCTTTTTCTTTCTGCTTGATCTTCTGCGTAATCTAAATATCTAGTCACTATACGATTAAGCGCCTTAATTTCCTTTTCATTTAAGTAATTCTTTGCAATCGTCACATCTCGTTTGCGTATTTTATCACCTTTCCATGAAGTAAGTCCCATGTTTTCTTTCTCTGCATCTGCTCGATCTGAGATGAGCTCAGCAGCAGTCATACCATGAATTGCAAAATGTAATTTATTTTGAACCGTTGCGAAAAATTTAGTAGTTACTTCAGCATTAGCATCATAATCTACAGAGGTAGCATAAATGTCTGTAATCTTTTGATAGAACCTTTTTTCCGAAGCACGAATATCACGAATTCGCTCCAGTAATTCATCGAAATAATCCTGTCCAAAGTTTCGCATTTCTTTCAAACGATCGTCATCCATTGTAAAACCTTTGACAAGATATTCATTTAAACGTTCAGTGGCCCACTGGCGGAATTGCGTACCCCGGTGAGAACGGACTCGATAACCGATTGCAATGATCATTTCGAGGTTGTAGTGCTTGGTTTTTCTTTTTACCTCTCTTGAACCTTCATTTTGAACTTGTAAGTAATACTTACAAGTTGATTCTTCCTGCAATTCTGCTTCTTCATAAATATTTTTAATATGAAGTGTAATATTTTGTGGAGAGGTTTGGTATAACTCTGCTATGGCCTTTTGTGTCATCCAAACAGTTTCGTTTTCAAGTCTAACATCTATTTTTGTGTTACCGTCTTCTGTTTGATAGATGAGAATATTAGTGTCATTTTCCACTCAGATTCCCCCTTATATTTGTATTATTTAATATTGCTCTACCTTCTATGACATTTTTTCTACACACTATTATACCATATAAACATTGAATTCTTGAACAGAAAGGGATCATTTGTTCTCTTGTTGATTAAGTTCTGTATTTGCAAAAATAAAACCTCTAAAACTGGTGAAAAAGTCTTAAAGGTTTACTCGTATATTATTTAATTTTACGGATGTGGTGTTGTTTCATTTAATCTCTCTCCTTTGTATTACCGTTACTTATGATACGGTTCACCGTAACGATTTAAAGGTAGCGAATGTCTCTTTAAAACATGTAATCCATACTTAGCCATGGGGTGAGTATACAGAGTCGCTGACTACAAAAAAGTAATCACCCTGAGCTATAACATCTAGTAGGGTGATTACTATGAAAGATACACTATTCTCCTGGATGGCTCATTTTAAACAAGGTAATTAAATCAAGTGTTATTAGCCCTAGTCTCTGAAGTCATTTAAGAATTTATATTATTGCTAGTCAAGCTTATTACTATTTTCAATATTGCTTTAGGTTAATTCATTTTGATGCCTTTTGTTAACACAAAACTTTGAAAAGATGTAAATATTTCTTGACTATTTCCTGATCTCTATCAACCATTAAATGTATGTATCACTAATGTTAATAGTATTGAGCCCGGTGGCCGGGGTCGAAATAGGTCTCTAAGTATTGATTTTATAAGGTTTTGCACCGGCTTTGTGTAAAATTTGTGTAAAACTTATTCTTTGTCTAACAAATAAAGTAGTAAGTAGTAATTTCGTAAATTAGCATAAAAGAATTAGAAAGTTAAAAGTTTACTTTTCTCAGTACTAAATAAAGTTAGACATTTTTAATTGACTGTATCTCGTCAATAAAGGCTGAATAATTAGATGCTTTTAATTCACTTAGATTTGTATTATTCCAGTCACTAATATCAGCTAAGAAATCACTAATATTACTTTTAATACTTTGGATTCTTTTAAGTTCGTTTAGAGGTTGAATTTTATTTACATCCTCGCTAATCATAGAAATTTTCTCTGCAAGGTTTCTTTCTTCTCCTTCCCAGAATTTGATATATTCAATATGAGATACAACTTCATATATATTTGCAGAAAAATTTTTAGGTTTCAAAACTGAATCAGGTAATAAATTAATATCAGATTCATTTAGTATTATTAGTAGCATTTTGTCTTTATATTCACGCAAACGCATAACTTCGGAAATTTCATACATGCAATTTACGGATTTTAAATAATTATCACTTATAATACTAATTACAAAGTCATGCTTACCAATAGATTCCATAAAACTTTTAATACTCTCTTTAAACCTCAAGTCGCGCTCATCACGTGTTAAAGTAAACCCTAGTTTTTTAAAATCTTCATCTATTAAATCAGCAAACAATTTATCTTCCCAACAATATGATATAAAGATCTTTGGATCACTTGACTCGACAAATTCAGGTTTTAAAGGCTCTATACCATAAATAGTATCTTCAATATACTCTCTTATATGGTTTATTAGGTGTATTACAACCTGATGATTAAATGCATCAAGATGATCTTGTATTTTTCGTCCAGATCCGTATCCCATAATTATGCCAACGAAATTTCCAGTTTTATCAATATACTTTAGTAATTGATAAACATAAGATACTTCTTCTTTTGATTCCAAAGGCAAATTAAATTTTTCATTCCATCCTTTTTGCTGAATTATTTCTTCAAAGTCTATTTCTTCGCCAATACATTCATTTATATAATCCATTATTAATGGTGTATTTTCTATAAACAATAAAAACCTCTTAAGATCTTGTTGCTCTGTTCCATATTTTGTTGCTAAATACCTGGAAGAATTGGTCCTAAACTCTCTACTTAATTTATTTAATTCCCTGACATTCATAATCATTTCCTCCCGCATTTTATACAATAAGGTACTAACCATTTATCAAGTAAAGTTACTTTAATATCTGAACCACAACATACTTTATTGACATTAACAAGGTTTTGTACTGTTTCATAAAGTTCTGGTTCATGATGTGAAGGTTTTCTTCCAGTTTTAAACTTCAAAAATTTATTTCCTCTATTTTTCCTTTCGATATCTTTAAACATATTGTAAATTAAATCTTCGGCATAATTTTGTGCAATAGACATTGCCTTTTCAATAACCTCTTTTGTGAAAAATGAGTTTATTTCGTTTACTAAACCACAAATTGGACAATAAATTTCTATTGCATCTATTTTTTCAAAATAATTTCCTAAAACTTTAAATTTATTTTCACAATAAGGGCATTGAATGGATAAATACCCATCAGAGTCCGTAGGTATATCAATCTGAAAGGAAACAGTACTCAAATTTATCACTACCTTATAATTAGTATTTACTTATTAGGTTTAATCCTAAAGTTACTTAAATGTGAAACGTCTTCATAATTAAGGTTCAAGCGTAGCAAGTATCAGTTGTTTACTGACACAAAACTTAATTAAATACCCTATCAATAATTTCTTTTATCCATGCTGCATCAGTACCCTGTTTTCAATTAATTCTCCACCTTGATTAATAGGTAAAATTCTATTATTATTAAGTTTCGGTTCCCACTTTTTTACAATAACCTTCATCAAATATCATTCCACAATGTTCCCAATAAAACGTTATACGAGTCATCATCTTTAATTGTAAAAACAGGGTACTTTACTGCGTTTATGGTTCCTCTTCAACCATTATCTTACAATGGGACACTTATAGATTAATGTTTTAGGAGATCATATTGTTTTTTACACATTAAATCTCCTCGTCTATGAAAAATATTTTCACTGTAATCACTGCTTTGTTTTCCTATACTTCTTAAAGTTTAAGGAATTGAATAAACTAATTGATTGTTGATTCACCTACTACTATAAAAATAATTTCTGTTGAACTATTCGAATAAATTGATGTTCTATAACCTTATTATCAACGATTTCATAGACATACACTTTACTCTTAATAGCCTCATAATCCTCTTCAACCAATTGACGTTGAATTTGGTTGATATCATTTGTTACGATAATTAAACGACTTTCACCATCTATCTCTTCACTAATAAAATCAATCAATCCATAAGAAGGCTGTTTTCTAACATTCATTCTACCTTGACTTAATTCGTATTCTTCAATTACATGTAAATAGTCATCTGATATAACTCGACCACATTCTACATTAGTAGGCTTTACTTTAAATTGAGCAATTCGCTTTACTGGTTTTAATTGAATGGAACGTTCTCGATCTATCTCATTCAAACGTTCTTTACTTCGATCTTCCATCTCATCTATTTGAGCATAGGTTTGATTAATTAAAGCACTGTTTTTACCACCGATATTTTCCTCTTGATATTTTTGTAAACGTTCTTGCAGAGTCTCCATTTGATCTTCAAATGATTTTCTAAGGAAAACACGTTTTCTATTAGTGTATTCCTCGCGCTTTCTTTGTGTAGTTTTTAGTAATTTTCTTGCTTGTTGAATGACATAACGTTTAATATCTTGATCCTCTTTCTCATAGATCTTGATTACTTCTAAGGATTGGTGAAAAAGTAAGTATGGTGATATTTGTACAAACTTACCATTTTCACGTTTACCGGTTAACATCAACTTCTGCTCCAGCTCTCTACCATTACCGTCTATAATAGAAACTTGATCTAACTCCATAATCATTGGTTCCGTTATGGAAGCATTTACTTCATATAACGGCAGTATGGTTTGCTGCATTTCTTTTGCGGTTAACTTCATGACTAAGTTAAACAATGGATCATCGTTCTCGATCATTGGGAGTTTATCCGTTTCTTTTGCTGAGGTGAGAGCAAATCGTATGGAGTTATCAAATTGAAACATCAACTTTTGGTCACGAGCAAAGTCACGAATACGTTTTGGGAAACGATCAATCCGAGCTATGGTTTGGTCATTCGATACACTCATTCGTGTTCTAGTATTTTTTAATCCATTCACAACAAAACGTCCATAAAAGCGTGTTGGAACACTATGCATGGATACTTCATCAAACGAACGCTTTGCACCTGGCAAATCAAAATTGTCATCTAAACGTTCATTTTGGGCAAGTTCAAGCAGTCGCTTATGTTCTTCTGATAACGTTTTCTCCATATGTTCGATAATTTCATCCAAATTTTCACGATCTAAGATGGCTTTTTCCATGACGGAAGATAAATCTGCTTGTTTATCCTCTAGAACTTCGCCAACAAAGTCATAGACTAGATCTTGTCCAAGGTCTTCACGCATTTGTTCCATTTTTGTTAATAACCTCGTTAACACATCACCTTCACGTGTATTGGTAGCAACTAAGTTAAATACAAACACCTCATTCTTCTGACCAATACGATGAATACGCCCCATCCGTTGTTCCAATCGATTTGGATTCCACGGAATATCATAATTTATCATTTGGTTACAAAATTGTAGGTTGATGGATTCACCACCTGCATCGGTAGCAATCATAATTTGAACGTCATTTCGGAACTTCTCGACTTCCTCTTGTCTTCGGTCCATCGAAAAGTCTCCAACGATTTTAGCTATATCCGGTACATAGGCTTTTAGTTTCTTCTCTAGATAATTTAATGTATCTTTGGATTCGGTAAAAATTAAGATTTTTTTACCTTTTGCCAATAAACCGCCTGCACCAAACAATGTCTTTTCTAGCTCTAAATATTTTCGTTCATTTTCATTTTGTCTGATTACATTTGCTTTGCGAATCAATTGATCCAGCATTTCGATTTCTGTTTGTAATTCATCATAATCTAGTTCTTCAAATTCACCCTCGGCATATTCCTCTAGTAATTCCTGTTCTTCTAACGATATATCTTCATAATCTTCATATTCTAGCATGATTTGTTCTGCTTTTTGCCCTGTTTCTAATACACGTTGTAGTCGTTCTTTTCGTCGTACTAAAGAAAGATAAATTGCTTCGGTTGAAGAACTTAGCCGTCTTTGTAAAATCATCATAGCAAAAGCAACATTAGGTTTATTGTTTTTCTTCGCACGATTAAAATAGTGCCGAACATATTCTGTTACCGCATCATATAAATCAATTTCTGCTGGACTTAAGTTAAATCCTAGTGTTTTTGTCGTACGTTTAGGGAACAACGGCGTGCCATCAAAATTAACCATGTTTTCCTTTAAACGACGAATGACATAAGGGTTACTTTTTTCAAAAATGGAGTCCCCTCGATTGAGATTAGAAAATATATCCGGATCAATTAGACTCATTAAGTGACGAAAGTTCTCTTTGTCTCCTTTATGCGGAGTTGCGGTTAATAGCAAGGTGTGTTCTGTATGCCTTAATAAAGTTTCTCCAAGTTGAAACATTTTTGTACGCTTCACTTTTCGTTTCTTTTGACCAACGGTATATGCTGCCATTTTATGCGCTTCATCCACAATCACTAAATCAAAATGAGCATTTATAATCATATTTTTAATGTCCTCACGAGAAGCCCAATACATCGAGACAATGATTTGTTGGTGCATCTCAAATGGATTCATCTCTCCGGATGCTTTTAAATAATCACGGGTAATGATTAAAAAATCCTCATCAAATTTTTCTTTTAACTCTGCTTGCCACTGTTTCAACACAAGAGGTGGTACTAAAATTAATGTTTTTCGAACCATATTTCGGGCTTTTAGTTCTCGGATTAGCATTCCTGACATAATCGTTTTACCAGCACCAGGGTCATCTGCTAGCAGATATCGTACTTGTGGAGCTTGAAGCATTTTGCTATAGACGGCCTCGATTTGATGTGGAAGAGGGATCATATTCTTATTCCCACGCGCTCTTGATTGGGAATATTCTCGTTCCGTTTTTAATACATGATATTGCAAATAATGCTGAAAACGATCCTTTAAATTATCCGATGCGTCTTCTTCAGAATATCGCTCCACTTCA
Organism: Pseudogracilibacillus sp. ICA-222130; assembly: GCF_037892545.1. Taxonomy (NCBI): domain Bacteria; kingdom Bacillati; phylum Bacillota; class Bacilli; order Caryophanales; family Bacillaceae; genus Pseudogracilibacillus; species Pseudogracilibacillus sp. ICA-222130. Next base: position 13,014 of record NZ_JBBKBG010000037.1, on the reverse strand, counting down.
TACAGCTGATAACTCTCCAGATAGTTTTCAAAGAATTGATTGGATTCTCGTCCAACTGCTTCTACTAAATATAAATCTTCATCTATCGTTTCGATATGTTTAATCTGAACTGGCTCTGGCCAAAAGGAAGCTCCTACAATTTCCCCTTTTTTAAGCACAATTACACCTTCTTTTCCTTCTCAAACTTAATACAATGCTTCGTATAAGCGTAAAACAAACTCTTCTTCTAAATAAGGCTCTGTTCCTTTCTTCGTAACATGCTCGATTCTTAATGTACACGTCTCACCAATTTTATAATGTTTTTCAATCAAACTAAATTCAACTTGTCTATTTCGGTCCTTATTTTCTCCTTTTAAATCAAATACGAGTTCCACTTCATTTGAAATACGTTCATCCCCTTGATAGAACGCTGCACGCACTTTACGTGATGTATATTCATCGGACACACTCTGCTCTTGATAAAATGAAATCGGCACACGGTAGTTTGTAATTACTTTTTGTACCATCGCTACTGCAATGTCAACAGGCTGTGCTTTTTCAATACGGCGATAGTCGATTAATGGTACAACTGCTTCTTGTGGTAATGCACCGCCATGAATGAATTGTAGACCCCCACCTGTTTTAAATCGGTTCAACCCTTTTGCTAAAACGACTTCAACATTTTTTAATGGGGTTTGTTCTTCCTCTAACTTTATTGCTCCTTCAGGAATGGATAGTTGGTTTCCAATCGCAAATCTACGATTACCGTCCATCACTTGACCTTCCACAGCTGGGATTTTCCCATATTCTTCAATTTGTTTAAATTGAAATAAAAAACCGTGATCTGCGGTTATAAAAATCCGTTTTGCTTGCAGTCGTGATAACCGATCAACCGCATAATTTAGATCTTGAATGGCCTGGTGAACCGCTTCATAGGTTTCTCGTTCTGACTTCGCTGAATCTCCTAATGCATCTATATGGTCATGGTATAAATAAACTAACCGTTTTCCTCTTAATACCTGTTCAGCTTCAGTCGTTTTCATATCGAGTAATGCTTTTAATTTAAGTACTTCGGTTTGTGGTTCAACAGATTGTAAGATTTTACGTCGGTTATCCAAACCCTTTGTTGATTGACCGTCTGCATAAACTACTTTATTCTCATCCACGGTTAGTTCTCGATGTGGTAATAGAGACGCCATCCCTAGTTGTGTATATGTTGGATAGCTGGCAGCCATCGGTTGGATCGTGGATGTTCCATTTTCCCTTTCTTCTAATTGGGTATGTAGTTCATAGGCTGCTTCGTATCTTAAAGCATCGGAAATAATAACAAATACCCTTGTTTGTTCTTTTTCCAATATAGGACGTATGTGTTGGGCAAAAAACCTTCGTTGTTGCATCAAAGTTGATATATAACCTTCCGTTAGCTTATAGTTTATCTCTTCTGATATATGACGTAAGAACTTATTTTCGTACCAATTTGTTAATCGACTTGCAATCTCTTCTAACATTTCCTTTGATTCTAGTTTAGTAAAATCATACATAAAATGACGATATGCTTGATCAACTTCAAATACGTATGCTGCGTAACTTTCGTATAAATCATCTTCCTGATACATACGTTTAATGGTTAATTTCAATTGCTCCAGCCGTATTGCTTGATATAAGGTGTTATATACCGCATTTAATTGGCCTTTCGATCCCCAATGGGTTTGTAACCGTTGTTCAATTAAAGATAATCGCTCACTTACATGAATGGTTTGATGAAGAAGTTCATCGATACATTTTTCAATAATCAATGCATCAACAACAGGGAAAGTATCTACCATTGTGAAATTATCTAACTCTTGTTGTGAAAGGACTTCTCTTAATCGATTTACTCTTTCCCAATCTATAATGTGCTCTTCTAATACTTCTTTGTCACTACGTTGTAGCCATTCTTCAATAAATAATGCACAGACGTTAGGTGAGGATGAGGTCCACTTATCTTCCCACTCATCTACAGAAAACTGCGCATTTCGCCTAAAATGTTGATAGATTAAGACATTCATTAATTCGACTAATGGTTCTTCCGTCTGTTCTAATGATATACCGAAATATCTACCAATCATTTCAAATGCACGTTCTAATGAAAAGTTACGCTTAAATTGTTTTATTAAGTCATTTTCTCGTATGTATAAATCTTGTAAAAGAAGTTGGCGTATAATTAACCGAATATCTGGCACAGGCGCTTTGGTTAACACCGCCATCATACTTAATTCAAATTGGCTTTGGTCAGCTTTTTGAGGTAATACTTTTGCCAATCTTCTTTTCCGTTCTTTACTTCCAAAGAACAAAGGATATTGTTCCATCATTGGACGTAAGACATGATCTGACACTTGTAAAGTTTCGGATAACAAAGCAGTTTCATCTGCTTTAAATTCAGCACTGTATAATAAGATATCCAACAACATATTTTCTGCATCTTCCGGTCTTGGTCCATCGGTATAGATTAAAAATGATTGATTTGGTTTCTCTAGTTCTATTTCAACTTTTAATTGGAAAAAATTACGCTCATTTACATACCTTACTTCTACCTCTTCTAATTGTTCTTTAAGTTCTTCCACATCCACTTGAGCTTGTGCATCATACCAAAATACTATGGCACGCCCTTTTGTTTCTTTCTCTTGCTGTATTTTTTCTTGTAATTTCTCTATTACATTCATAACTTCCACCTCGTTATGTAAAGAGAAAGAGGGAAACTCCCTCTTTCTGTTATTTAATCTTTGCTAGTACTTTATCGAATTTGGCATGGTTGACTTTCACACCGTCATCTAAATCAATTTCGATTGGTTCATTTGCATATACTGCTAAATGCTTATCAAATTCCTGGAGTTCTTCTATCTTCTTCTGATAAGATATTTTAGCTTTTTCAAGGTTACGTCTATCTGTAGCAGATAGACTTGGATTTGCTAACCGTGTATCAATCATCTCAATTTCATTTTGATATTTCGCTTGAATCTCCTGCAAATGATCAAAACGAATCGTTGCCATCGTATCAGGCTGATATCGATGCATATAAATGAGCGTCCGTAATCCTTTTTGTTTACCAGAATCAACTAACCAATAAATTGGTCGTTTTTGATATGTTTGGCAGTGATCTCTAAAAAATTCGTCTACGAAATATCTGCGTAAACGTTCCTCTGGTGATTCGTTTTTTTTCATTCCTAATGATTCGGCTAACCAGTTCATATTTTCATCTACGGTATCAGGGTTAAACGCAACTGATAAAAACTCTCTAAGACGAACAATTATATCATTTTCGAAATAATGTTCTTCAGTTAATAGGATTAAACCATCTGGATTGGGCTTAAATTTTTTATACGTCGATACATCAAACTCACCACCAGCAAAAACAATCCCTTTATTGTCTAATGAATATCTTCCAAACAGACATCCAATAAAAAATGATAAAAATGAAATTGCATCTCTTAGTGAATTTGCTTTATTAATTGTTATATCTTCTTCCGTTACTTCTGAACTCATTTGATTATCTAAACCATATATTTTTATAAAAATTTTATTTAATTCTATTTCATTGCACATAACTCTTTGGAACCGCTTATCAGTAAGTTCTTTCCATTTTCGAAAAATATCACCTAGTTTATTTATTGAATTATAATTAATGAAAGGATGTGTTTCAAAGTCCCATGATGTTTCAAAAGAATCCCAATCATTTTTCGAAATCTTAATATTTTCACGAGTTAATATTACTACTTTATCTAATTCATTGTGGTTCACAATAAGAGGTAGATTAGAAACATTTGTTACATTTAAATTTAGAGTCGGATTTAGTATGTCTAAGTAAAATCTAGCAATATTACTATTCAAAAATGCAAGTATATACTCAAAATATGTATCTTCATGTATATAAATACTTGGAGCAGCTGTTGCAAACACCTTATTCTTAGAAATCCTAAAAGATGGATTACCACTAGTTACATATGACCAAGTAATAGCCTTTTTAAAATAATAATCTGGATCTCCTCTTCTCACAGATACATTAGTTTTTTCGGGACTCCATAAATCATCCAATTTTAATACGTACTCATAATTACCATAATATTTTCTATATTTCCCACCTTTATTAATCGGAACCCATTTAAAATTTATTCTATCTTGATAAAACTTTTCTGCGTCAAATGTTATTGAATTATATTCCACCTCGTGCCAAAGCTTCAAGAAGTAGTTGTCATTCCCTGAAACTATTCCCGCTTTTGATGTTATTTTGCTTCCGATGTTCTTATTTTTAAAAGGAGTAACAAGCTTACCGTTCAACCAATAGGCAATTGGCGTACTGGGTAAAATTTTAAAGTTATTAGAATATGTTTTGTATTTATAATCAACTTCCTCAATAGAAGCTCTTTTTACATATAAATCTTGTGGACCCTTTAACTCAGATAACCTTATATATATTCCTTCAGTATTTTTTATCTGATTTTGAATTACAAATGTACATATCGGAACAGTTGCTTCTTCAAAAGCTGAATATTCAAGTTGAACTAAACTAGATATTGCCTTTCTCTCAATAATATGACTTCTCAATTTTTCATGGGCCTCAATGAACATCCAAGTTAATGGAGTCATTAAACCAGAATATCCATTTTCTTTTAACATTTGAGTAGTACGATATATAAATACTGAATAAAGATCAGACTTAAAGTCTCGATAATTTTTAAATATAAATTTTTTAAGAATTGGATTATATTTATTATGGTATGGAGGATTGGTCACAACCACATCATATTTTTGATACAATATATAAGCTTGTTTCAACACAGGCAAGAGTTTTTCTTTTAACTCCTTAAAATAAGACCCTTCAATCAAATCTTTTTGTTGTTTTTCTAGATTATTTATTCGATTAATCCAATCTTTATAAGAGACATCAATTGGTTTAATTAATGAACCAAACTGTTTCCCATTTTCAAATTGACTTATTAATTCATTAATCAAGGACTTTTCCGTTTCATCTAATGCAAAATAATCAATCGCTTCTTCAGTTAATGTTTGATCTGCATCGACAATTTCAAATACATTAATTTTTGGGTTTTCCCCTTTACGGCTTAATCTAGAAATAAAACGTGGTTGTTTTTCCGCAGCCTTCATCAACAGAGCAAAATTTGCAATTTGTTGCGCACGTTTATCAATGTCCAAACCATATAAGTTTTTTTCTAAGATTAACTGAGGTATTTCTCTGGATGGATAACCTGCTTCTTCATACATGTCATGTAACATGTCGAAAGCATAAAGTAAGATATGACCTGATCCACAGGCAGGATCCATAATTTTTAAATCTTCCAATGAATCAAATTCTGGATATAAATGATGGTTTTCTTCGTGTTTTAAATAATACTCCCAATTCTGGGCTAGCTGATTATCTTCATATTTTTCATCGTATAGTTTTCCTAATGAATTTTGTACCATATACTGTACAATCCACTTAGGTGTGAATAATTGGGTAACGACTGGTAGATCTTCCTTTTTTACAGCAGTGTTTTTAAGTCCCCCAACTTTCTCTTTCTTCTCTGACATGTAATATTGATAAAGCCAGCCTAAAACTTCCACATTATCTTTTTGAGAGCCATCTTCCTGTACTTGATAAAAGTTCTCATCAGATAATTCATTGACAATCTTACGGATGATGGATTCCTGATCCAATAAATAATCGGGAAGTAATAACTCCGTATAATCTTCAATTTTTTCAAATAGAAACGGTAGCAATTGATTTAATACATTACATTGCGTAATAAACAATTTCCGGTAAGCTTGTTCATTATCTCCTTTATGAATTAACTCTTTTATTTGTTTTTCATCTATATCTAAATTCATCGTTTCATATTGAAGCAAGATATCTGGTTCGTTTTTACCAGAACTACTGGATAAAACATTGACCCGATCAGGCAAGTAATTATTCACTTCCATATAACGAATCGCTATAATCCGGTTAAACCACGTATAAGCTACTTCTTCAATTAATTGTTCATAACCAACCATATTTAGACGGTTTTGTAGTGTCCGTAAGGCGTGCTTTAGGTCTAGAGGAAATGTCTTGCCGTTGACAATTAATTGTCCGTAATTCTCTTCAATTGTTAGCTCAGGATTTTCTTTCGTAATCCCATATTGTTCTGCCTTCAATGCCACTTTTTCAAGCAAGTCACGTCTCGCTTCTACAGCAAAATTTTTTAACTCTGCTTTATTCATTTATTTCACCCCTACTATGTAGAGGAGCAGATAATATACCTGCTCCTGAATTTAAGATTTCACAAAGTAATGCGTCTGCAATTCCTTTAATAATTCTCGTTTTAGCGAATCAATTGCTCGTTCCAAGTCTTCTTCCGTTTCAATTGTATCTACACGACTGAAAAACTTATCATACAGGTCTTTACCTGTAATTGGTTTTGGTTCTCTTTCTACCGTATCTGTTTCTTCTCTTATTTCTTTCAACATTTGTCGTGCTTTTGATTTTGTCGAGTCAACCAGTTCATCAAGCTGTTGTTGATTAATACGAGCGCTTGAAATGCGTTCACTGTTCTTTATCTTTTCATATAGTTGAGTTGCACGGTCTATTCTCGACTGAATATAAGCTATAATTGTCTCATATTGGGAGTATTGTTCATATAAATCTTTTAATTGCCCCATTGATTTATCAGATTGAACCAAAACAGCTTGTTTTTGTTTGTCTGTTTCTTCTTGGATGATGTTCTTTAAATCATCGGTTAGCTTTGGTAATTGACTAATATCTTTCGATGGTTCTTCTTGCAATAAAATTTGTTTCATTCGTTGAGCAATATCTTCCAGTTCTTCATTATGAATAATTTCTAAGTCCTGTTGATGATTTTTTAGAACTTGAACTGCTTCATCAAACTTTACAATTGGATTTCCTTCATAGAATCCTTGAAGCATTTCGATAATATCAAACCATTCCTCCATATCATCTTCATATTGAATGAAGGTGCGACAGAATTGTTCTGGGTCACGTATCGATAACAATTTTTGTGTATCTGTTACGACTCGTCGAATATGACTCTCGCCAGGATATGGATAGTCACTAGTAGGATCTTGTTGACGTCTTCTTTCACGAATCTTCTCAATCGGCTCAACAAACTCCTCATGTACTTTTTCACGGATGATTTCTTCATACGCATCGTACGTATCGAAAATCTGTGTTAACGAGAAGAAATCACGCACTAGTACAATAAGTTCCTGTTTAACTTGTCCATCCATCTCAACAATTGGCATTACGACAATCCGATCACGTTCAGATATCCTTTCCAATCTATCGTAGAACCTTTCTGAATTCGGATTAAATGGTTCACCTGCATAAGTAAATCGGACTTTTCCTGCATTCATCAGGCCTAACAAGATACCAATTGTGTCTTGTTCTTCCCATCCATAAGGCACTGCTTCATATTTTTGTACAATCTCTTTTAATGTTCGTTGATCATGATAACGTTCCAGTTCTTCGATGAAGACTTTTACTTCATCGACTGCATTTTTATTTACATCACTGAAAAGGTTTTGTTGTCCTAAATTTTCCGCAACCTGTTGCCATTCTTGTTTACTATTTCTAAAAGAGATTGGTTCTTCTATATAATGAAATTTTGTAAATGTATTTCGAATGAGCATATCCATTGCTTGATTCACTTTATGTTCAAAATCTCCATTAAAGTCTCGGCGCTGACTATGGATATAGAATTCCGCATTTTCACATGCTTTAGCTAACAATTCTTCTGCTTTATGAGAATACTCATCCACTTCTGCTAGTTTTGCTTCAAAAATCCGTTTCTGTTGTTGCGTTGTAGTACTCGATTGTTTTCGACGAACATAACTGTCAACTTGCTGGATATATGCTAATGCTTTTTCTGCTTCTGCCACGTATTCTTTATCTAATAAAATAATCAGATAACCAGAATTCGCTTGCAGTGCTGCCTCCGAATCCGTCATTCCTTCTGTATACACTTGCATTGTTAATTCATGATTCATTTGACCCTTCACGTAATTATCGAAGCGTTTATTATAATCAAAGTGTTTGGTTAGTTCGTTATGTTTGTATTCGTATTTTGGATGACGATACATCACGTTGAAAAACAGATTTGCTAACCGCTCTTTAACTGCAGCTGAATTATAATCTTCCGCACGTATTTCACGATTAATTTCTTGTTCTTCATCGGATAAGAAAGAATATGTTCCATCAGCATGTTGCTCAATGAACATCGCAGTTTGCAGACGGTTTAATGATTCTTTGATCTTATACTCTAAAGGCTGACGTTCGTCATATACCGTCTCCACCATCAAGGTAGCAATATTACTTGGAGTGGATTTGATTGCATCTATTCCCTTTATTAAATAAAGAACTTGTAATACTTGCACATCATATTCTGTTAACCCCTCGTCATTTCTGGCACGGTCTGCTGCTCTTGCAATCGTACTTGTGATGGATGATTCTAAATAATCTCGAATTGATGGATAAAATTCAGACATGGTGACCATATTGTCTACATTTTCACTCGCATTTAGTTGAGCTGCTTCTTGGAAAGCTTTTAGTAATGACCGTTCACCACGTGATGTATGTTGTCCTCCCTCACCCAGGTTACGAATCTTTGTGAAAATCATTTGTAATAATTCAATTTGATAAGGAACAAACGGATAAAAGGAAACAAATTCATCGATGCTACGATAACCTGAACGGAGTTGTGTGTTTTTTGGATCAAAAGCTAATCGATTTTGAATTAGTTTTCCTTCTTGGTCATGTATGGTTTTTAGTGTATCTTCTCCAACTTCTGTTTTCTCTAAGAGACGCTTTTTAATCACCTCATCAGTATTCGCACTTGATAGGTTAATTTTTGTTTCAAAGCGACCTTGAATTTTCGAAAAGTCCTTTGTACTATCTAAGTCTGATACAGTTGCTTCTAGCTTTTCTTGTGATGTAACAATAACCCAAGCTTGTCCTTGACACAAATCACCCAATTTTTCTGTAATCGTTTGTAGGTTTAGCATTAAGCTCGTATTATTACCGATATATTGTCCAATTTCATCCGCTAGGAACACAATGCGATAATCCGGGCCTTGTTTTTTACAATAATCGGCAACTAGTTCCGCTACACGTTGTGCATCAATCGAAAACCATTCTCTACTTACATCAAAAAAAGTTTCAGCTGTATCCCGATCGTATCCTACTGTTTCTAATGCTTGAATTACCTTCTTTTTACGTAGTAATATTTTTAATCGGAATTCTTCCCACGGTTTATCATTTTGGTCAAGGATCGCTTGTTTAAATTCCTCATACTTTCCATCTTCATCTAATTGGCGTTCCATTTCTGCAACCCAAAGTGTATCAGAATACCCTAGATGGTTATTAAACACTCGTAGAAATACCTCAATGATACGCTCTTTTTCAGCATCTTTTGACGAAGAAGTGGAACGTGAATCAATATTAAATAATAATGCATCTGTTTTTTTCTCAGATACCTTTTTCATCATGTTCAGTAATTCTTGATTATTGGTCTTGTCTTCAAAATATTCGGCAGGAGTTTTTCCGGCAATGGATTGATTATGTAATAAATAAGATAAAATCTTTAGGAAGTGAGATTTACCCGATCCAAAAAAACCTGAAATCCAAACACCTACTTTTGTTGAAGGCTGGTCATATACTGCTAAATAATTTCGATAGAATCGTTCTAAGTAGTGTTCACTTTCTTCTGTCAGTACATATTCATCTAATTCTGTTTTTACTACCTCTTCGTCCACTTGCTCTGCTTGAACAACATTGTTTATTGGACGAAAAATATCTTTTTTAAATAGTTCTTTAATTTGCATCCCTTTCCCCCCTAGGAAATACGTGATAATTGATAGTCGTCTTCATAGTCTAAAATGCCAAATAGTTTTAGCCTCATCCCTGTAAATTCACCTGGATAAAACAATATAATTGGCTTTTTATAGCCTTTACTGGAAACAATTTTTAGTAATTGACTTGAGCGTAGAAACGGGTGAGCGGTACCAACACCTGTAATAAAAATTAAATCTGCCTCCTCCGTTTTTTCTTTAAACTGTTGGAACATAATATTACCTTCATTTAAAATCGAGTCGATGACATCTATTAATCCACGCATCCCTTCACTTTCTGTTAACTCATATAGTTCTTCTAGTTCATCTTCGTCAAAGAATGAAAGTAAGAATTCAAACAGATTTACTTCCTTTATCTTAAGGGGCGTGCGTTTCAACATATTTTTTACATAAACACGCACTTGCAGCTCATCTTTCGCTGGATAATCCAATACAAAATGAGGAATATCACTCCCAATCCCTTTTGGTTGGGTGAATCCGTCTTGGTTAATTCGCTTTTCCATTTGTTCTAATCGTTCATATGTAGACTTCATGACTCATTCACCTTTTCTAAAACTGAAAATGAATACAATAATGGTATATTCTTTTCAGCGTAAGTTTTTAAATCTCGGCTTATATGTATCGGGTTAATGGAGTATTTTGTTTGATCAATTTGTTCAATCATTTTTGCCTCTTTAAAAAATAACATTAAGGTACTAATTAGACGTTTAATCGTCTCAGGTCTCCATCCATTAACTCGCTCGCTTACACTTGCTTTACCTTCAAAGAAATAATGAAAATCATTACGATACAGTGGTTCCTGTTGTTCATACTTATAAACAATAACTTCTATATAAAACTCTAATGCTATTCGATAAACTTGAAGAAAGGTATACAACGTTAATGCCTTTCGATCATAATCATTCGCTCGTAAAAAGTGCTGTTTCATTTCATCGTCTAAAGAAACTGCACGATTATAAACCATGTTAAATCTATTTTTTATACTCAAAGGACTTCTTAATTGGAATAAATTATTCTCCGTCACTTCTTCTAAAATCTCTTTCTTATTTTTCCCTTGCAGAATAAGATTGATTACTACCGCAATGTCATTCTCTGACCATTTTTCTTTCGTGAATCCTGCTGAATATTCCATTTATTCTATTCCTCCTCTCTATTGTGTTTTATTTATTTGGTTGATTACTTTATCAACTACTTCAAGTCTACGTTTTCCACATTGTTGACGAATTATCGTGGTATAACTCCCATTCTTCATAAGTTTATTCGTATTATTTATGTACAACTTTTGAATCAAATCCATCATTGCTACTTCATCAATTTCATCTTCCCAATATTTATCGATAACTTGGTTAATAGATGCTGCAAGATCACGTTGAGTTCGTTGAAATATTTTAATTTCCATTTAAGAGTCACCTACTCTTACTTTTTTTATACTTTATCTTTATTTTATTCTACCACGAAAGTACCATAATAGAATAATAAAATTGAGTCGCTACCAAAGGTAACGGCCCATTATTAATTGACAGACTTATTCATCTTCAAAAAACAATTTAGCAACTTTATCATTCTCTTGTTTGGATAGGGTGCTACGTACAGATTCTTCAGGCATGGGAATTGGAAAAGTCATTTTTTCCACCCGACTCTTTATACGACCGCTTGGGTATTTTCGGTCTAACTCTGTAATTGGCATATTTGAAGTTATAATGGTTGGTTTATTATCCATCATTCGTTCATCTAAAATCTGAGTTAAGATTTCTTCCACCCAATCCGTAGTTTTTTCCACACCTAAATCATCCATAACTAAGATATCTGCTTCAGTTAAAGATCGAATGATATCGTATGAATTTACCTCTTTTTGATGAAAAGTATTCTTCAATTCACTTAATATATTTACCACTGAAATATAAAGTGGATTTATTTGATATTTCATCATTAGTTCATAGATGATAATGATAGATAATAGTGTTTTTCCTGTACCTTTTGTCTTGCTATAAATGTAGAGACCCTGTCCCATATCATTCATTGTTTCAAAAGATTTGATAAATCCAGATGCTACCTTTTGCGCATATTTTGCATGCTTTATAGCATCTTTACTTTGATAATGGTTAACGTTAAAATCTTCTAAGCTCTTATGATGATATTCTTTCGGAATTCTAGCAGTTTTAATAGAATTTAGTAATTGTCTTTGCTCTCTACACTTGCAAAATGTCATCGCTTCTGTCCCATCTTCTCTGCGATAATGAATCATACCACTTCCATCACACTCATTATAAATACACTTATTTGACGGCTTAGTGATTTTCCCTGGCTTTTTCAACGACAAATCACCCATATCGTTCGAAATATTCATCTTCGACATAATCTCCTGTATTCTGTTCATTGTTAACAACCTCCTGAAAAAAATAGTTTTTATGCGCTTGATCAAAAATATAGTTTGTTACATATCGAAAAGAACGAATTTGATCGTTTTTGTGTTGTGGCTTAAACTGGCGAAAACAATCCTCAATCCATTTCAGAACTAGGTTAGTGTTCCATTGCTCTTTGACTACTTCTAAAATAGCTTTATAGTCATTAGATGATATTTTGGACTTTCCACTAAGCTTCAAATAAAGTTCACATATTTTATTAAATTGTTTAGAATCATTGGATTTCATATCATCATCAATTGACAATGAAGATGATATTTCTGATAAATTATTTGTATTAGTATCTGTAGTAATCTCTGGTATTGCAGTAATACCTGTGCGTTTCGAAAACTCATTATAATTATTCAACTGTTTAGTATTTGTTTCTCGAGCATCAAAATCTGCGCTTCCAGTTAACAAATTTTCATCTTCGAAACGGTATCCAATCTTTTTTAAATCTGATGTCACTTTTACTAGATTTACGCGATATTGAAATGTTTTATCCCATCTATAGATAGGATTGCTTCTTTTATTTAGATATCCCTTTTTTACCAGTTGATTTATGTGCTTCCGCACTGTATTTACAGATACGCTAAGCATCACTTCTTCTTTTAACTCTTCTGCCTTCTTATAAATCCATCCATATTTTAGGGAAACATCACCTTCCTTACTGCCATTTTCTAACCTTGTTTTTTCTTCTAGTAAATATTTACTTACATCCTTGGTACGTTCACTCCAGTAAATAAACTGATTT
>NZ_JBBKBG010000036.1:0-25608 GCF_037892545.1 Pseudogracilibacillus sp. ICA-222130 | reverse complement strand
AAATAAGACTAGAATTCAAAAGAATTCTAGTCTTATAAATAATTAATAAGCGTTGTCGCTTCCGAAGAAGTTTTTAAATGATTGTGCTACTGTCGCACGGTTCATCGCTGCGATAGAAGTTGTTAAAGGAATTCCTTTTGGACATACTTGTACACAGTTTTGTGCATTACCACAGCCGACTAATCCACCTGGTTCCATTAAACCAGCTAAACGGTCACTCTTATTCATATCACCTGTTGGATGAGAGTTGAATAAACGAGCTTGAGAAATAGCTGCTGGACCAATAAAGTCGTTTTTATCATTTACGTTTGGACAAGCTTCTAAACATACTCCACAAGTCATACATTTAGATAATTCATATGCCCATTGACGTTTCTTCTCAGGCATACGTGGTCCTGGTCCTAAATCGTGTGTACCATCGATAGGAATCCAAGCTTTTACTTGTTTTAACGCATCGAACATACGGTTACGGTCGATCACTAAGTCACGAATAACCGGGAATGTGCTCATAGGCGCTAAACGAATTGGTTGTTCTAATTTATCAACTAAAGCAGCACATGATTGTCTTGCTTTCCCGTTAATAACCATCGAACAAGCACCACAAACTTCTTCTAGACAGTTCATTTCCCATTGAACGGGAGTAGTTTTTTCCCCATTAGCATTCACTGGGTTTTTTTGAATTTCCATTAGTCCTGAAATTACGTTCATATTCTTACGGTAAGGAACATGGAACGTTTCTTCATATGGAGCCGAATCAGGGCCGTTTTGTCTCGTTATAATAAACGTTACTGTTTTTTGTTCAGCCATTATTTCTTGCTCCCTTCACTTTTTTTGTGTAGTCACGTTTACGTGGTGGAATTAAAGAAATATCCACATCTTCATATGAAATAACTGGTGACTGAGCTTTCGCATCAAATTCTGCGATAGTAGTTTTTAAGAATTCTTCGTCATTACGATCTGGGAATTCTGGTTTATAGTGTGCACCACGGCTCTCATTACGTTGTAGTGCTCCTAAAGTAATAACACGAGCTAAGTGAATCATATTTTTTAACTGACGTGTAAACATAACCGCTTGGTTACTCCAAGTAGACGTATCACCAATGTCAATGTTTTCCCAACGTTCAAGTAATTCAACAAGTTTTTCATCTGTTTTCTTTAGACGTTCGTTGTCTCTTACTACCGTTACGTTATCTGTCATCCATTGACCAAGTTCTTGGTGTAATTGGTACGCATTTTCTGTACCTTTCATATTTAACAATGCATCGAATTTCTCTTGTTCTTCTTTTTCATATTTCTCGAATAAAGAAGCAGGTAAATCTTCTGCATGTTTATCTAATCCTTCGATATATTCAATTGCTTTAGGACCTGCAACCATTCCACCAAAAATAGCAGATAATAATGAGTTAGCACCTAAACGGTTTGCACCGTGCTGTGAGTAATCACACTCACCCGCAGCAAAAATACCAGGGATATTTGTCATTTGATCATAGTCAACCCACATTCCACCCATTGAATAGTGAACTGCTGGGAAGATTTTCATAGGTACTTTACGTGGATCTTCTCCAACGAACTTCTCATAAATTTCGATAATTCCACCTAATTTAATATCAAGTTCTTTTGGATCCTTATGAGAAAGGTCAAGATAAACCATGTTCTCACCGTTAATACCTAATTTTTGGTTTACACAGACATCAAAGATTTCACGAGTAGCAATGTCTCTAGGAACTAAGTTTCCATATGCAGGGTATTTCTCCTCTAAGAAGTACCAAGGTTCTCCATCTTTATATGTCCAAACTCGTCCACCTTCTCCACGAGCAGATTCACTCATAAGACGTAGTTTATCGTCTCCAGGAATTGCTGTTGGGTGAATTTGGATGAATTCACCGTTTGCATATTTTACACCTTGTTGATATAAAATACTTGCAGCAGAACCGGTATTAATGACAGAGTTCGTCGATTTACCGAAAATAATTCCAGGACCACCAGTTGCCATAATAGTAGCATCTGAACGGAATGATTTAATTTCATGTGATTTAATATTTTGAGCGACGATTCCACGGCCAACTCCGGCTTCATCAATAACAGCGCCTAAGAATTCCCATCCCTCATATTTTGTCACAAGTCCTTCAACTTCAAAGCGACGAACTTGCTCATCTAAAGCATATAATAATTGCTGACCTGTAGTTGCTCCTGCGAATGCTGTACGGTGGTGTTGTGTTCCCCCGAAACGACGGAAGTCTAATAATCCTTCCGGTGTACGGTTAAACATAACTCCCATACGGTCTAACATATGAATGATACTTGGAGCAGCATCACACATTGCTTGTACTGGTGGTTGGTTCGCTAAGAAGTCTCCACCATACACTGTATCATCAAAGTGAATTGCTGGTGAGTCCCCTTCACCTTTTGTGTTTACCGCACCATTAATCCCACCTTGGGCACATACAGAGTGAGAGCGTTTAACAGGTACAATTGAAAATAAATCTACGTGAACGCCTGCTTCAGCAGCTTTAATAGTGGCCATTAAACCAGCTAATCCGCCACCTACTATTGCGACTTTACGATTACTCATTGTTCATACTCCCTCCTCTATCTTATACACCTAAACCAAATTGAATAATAGTTCTAATTCCAATATAGCTAACTACAAAGAATACTACGACAGTTACATATGTAACGATTTTTTGTGAACGTGGAGATTGTGCAATTCCCCAAGAAACACAGAAACCCCATAGCCCGTTAGCTAAGTGGAATACAACTGCGATAATTGAAATAATGTAGAACCAGAAGAAGAATGGATTTGTTAAAATATCTTCCATCATTTGATAGTTTACTTCTGCTCCCGAGATTGCTACTTGCAGCCTTGTCTGCCAAACATGCCATGCAATAAAGATAAGTGTAATAATACCTGTAACACGTTGTAATAAGAATAGCCAGTTACGGAAAAATCCGTATCTTTTCGTATTGTTTTTAGCAACGAATACGATATAAACTCCTAAGATAGCATGGAATAAGATTGGCAAGTAAATGACGAAAGTCTCAAGTGCTAATACGAACGGTAAAGACCCCATAAAATTAGCTGCTTTGTTGAAACTTTCTTCCCCATATACTGCGAAGTGGTTAATAATCAAGTGTTGTACAACAAATAGTCCAATTGGAACAACACCTAATAGTGAATGCAATCTTCGGTAGTTATATTGACGACGATCCACCATGTGTTACTCCCTCCTTAAATTTTTTTATATTAAAATTAAAATTGCACAACAAATTAAGAACCGCTTGTTAATTTTTACACAAAATTGTCATGTAAAATTAGGAAACATATAACAAGAAGTCTTCTTTATTGTACTTCTTACGTGAAAAAGCGTCAAGAAATAGACAATTTTAATTTTAATAATATGATACAAATATATGTATAATAATTTAAAAGATAATTAAAAATACGTCTCTAAACGAGGAAACAAAAAAATGTAAATTTTTTATAAAATCTCTGTTTCTAGTTTAGATTATATTTTACTATCTCTAACACTATATTTTACATAAAATTATGCTATAATACAAGGAGTAATAAGCGTAGAGGATGACGTACATGGATAAGGAACAATTAAAATTACATACGATAGATCAACTATCATCTGAAACAATTGGCTTTGACATTTTAAAATATGTATGCTTACCAAATATGCTAGGAACGGAGAAGGATGCAATTCTATACTTTTCAGGTAGAGACTTAGCTCGTAACATAGAAATAACATCATTAGACGACCTAATATATTTATTTGATAAGTTTCGATGGGGAAAATTGGAATTGGTGAAACAAAAAAAACACGAACTTATTTTTCATTTAATGTCGGATGATATCGTTCATCGATTACGTTCACCACTCGATGTTGATTTCCGAATGGAAGCAGGATTCATCGCCGAAATGGTCCAACGTTTACACGGAAGGCATTGTGAAGCTGCAGAAGAGGTAAACAAAAGATTATATCGTGTACAATTTCAAGTCGTTTTTACGGATTAATAAAAGCATTCCGAAGTGTCATCTAAACACTTTCGGAATGCTTTTATGCTTCTGTATTCAAATGTGCTAAAATCGTTTCTGCTGTTTGAGTTGGAATACCTAGAGAAGTAAGTTGTTTTAATGATGCTTCTTTAATTTCCGTGATGGATTTGAAATGAGTCAATAGCGTTTTCTTTCTCTTCGGACCGACACCGGGTATTTCATCTAATACGGATTGTACCATGCCTTTTCCACGCAATTGTCGATGAAATGTAATGGCAAAACGATGTACTTCATCTTGGATTCTTTGCACTAAATAAAATTCATTTGATCGACGTTCTAACGGTACTATTTCAGGTGGGTCTCCAAACAACAATTCACCTGTTTTATGCTTTTCATCTTTTACGAGTCCACAAACAGGAATCGATAATGATAATTCATTTTCTAATACATCTTTCGCCGCACTCATTTGCCCTTTTCCACCATCTACGATTATTAAATCAGGTAAAGGTAAATTTTCTTTTAACACACGTATATACCGCCTACGAATTACCTCTCGCATCGTATCAAAATCATCTGGTCCGTCAACAGACCGGACTTTATATTTACGGTATTCATTCTTATTTGCCTTTCCATCGATGAAAACGACCATCGCTGAGACAGGATCTGCTCCTTGAATATTGGAGTTATCAAATGCTTCAATACGTCTAGGGGATTCAATATTCAATAAATCGCCTAAACGTTCGACAGATTTAATTGTTCGTTCTTCATCTAGCTCGATTAAGCTAAAACGTTCATCCAGCGCAATTTTTGCATTTTTCCCTGCTAGTTCTACTAAATCTTTCTTTTTCCCTCGAAATGGGGTGTATGTCTCCACTTCTAATAATTGTTGAATCATTTCTGCATCTGTTCCGATTGGTAATAAAATTTGTTTTGGCAATAAATTTTTCTTATGCAAATAAAATTGACCAATAAAACTTATAAATGCTTCATCTGCTTCATTGTAAAACGGAAAAATAGAAACATCACGTTCTAGTAATTTCCCTTGCCGGACGAAAAATACTTGCACACACATCCAGCCTTTATTATAACTATAATTGAATAAATCTATATTAATGTTTTCATTTAATGCTACTTGTTGTTGTTCCATCACTGCTTCAATATGAGTTATTTGATCACGTAATTCTTGTGCCCGTTCAAAGTGCAATTGTTCACTTGCTTCAAACATTTTTGTTTCGATTTGTTTCTTGATCTCTTTATAGCCACCATGTAAAAATCGTGTAATTTCCTTTGTTATGTTGTCATAAAATTGTTTGGAAGGTGCTTCTTTCGCGCATGCACGACATTGATCTAAATGATAATATAAGCAATATTTTCCTGGAGGATTGGAACATTTACGTAGTGGATATAATCGGTCTAACAGTTTTTTTGTTTCTCTTGCGGCAATGACATTCGTATAAGGACCAAAATATTTCCCACCATCTTTTTTCACTTGTCTCGTAATTAGTAATTGTGGATGACGCTCATTCGTAATTTTTAAATATGGGTAACTTTTATCATCTTTTAACATCACATTATATTTCGGATCATACTTTTTGATTAAGTTCATTTCCAAAATTAATGCATCGATTTCTGTTGATGTAACAATATATTCAAAGTCAACAATATCCATCACAAGTCTTTGCGTTTTTTCGTCATTTGCTCCAATAAAATAAGAACGAACTCGATTTCGTAATGCTTTTGATTTTCCAACATAAATGACTGTGCCATGTTTGTCTTTCATTAAATAGCAACCTGGTTTTAATGGAAGAACTTTTAATTTTTCTCTTACCTTCGCATTCATGCAGTAACTCCCCCTAAAAAACAAGCGGATAAAAACGAAACACGAACGAAAATAGTATGCTATTTCCATCCGTGTTTCCATCTAATTGTTCTTGTTTTATCCTTATAAAAACTACTCATATGCTTATGCGTGTTTATTTACTAATTCAGCTAAAGCTTCTTTCGGTTGGAAACCTACAACTTGATCTACAACATTCCCATTTTTCATTAGTAAAAGTGTTGGGATACTCATAACACCATATTTTCCAGCTGTTTCTTGGTTATCATCAACGTTTAATTTAGCAATTTTTACTTTATCCCCAAGTTCTCCATCTAATTCTTCTAATACTGGTGCAATCATTTTACAAGGTCCACACCATGGAGCCCAAAAATCCACTAAAACTAAACCTTCTGCCGTTTCTTGTGTAAAATTCTGATCTGTTACGTCTACAATTGCCATTATTAATTCCTCCATTTCAATCTTGAATCAACCTTCTTAAATTATAACACCGTTAGTTTTCCCTTGCTAGTAGTTTGCTTATACATTTTATTTGTCCCATTCCGTTTTCCATTGATATATAAGCGTTTAAAATGCATACAAAAGTCTATCACCACTACTCAAAATGTAAGTATGACTAAAAAACTTAGGTAACGATTATTCGCTACCTAAGTTTTTGTACACTTCTATTATCCTAACGCTTTAATTTCTTCGATTAATTTCGGCACGACTTCAAATAAGTCTCCTACAATTCCGTAATCTGCCACATTGAAAATATTCGCTTCAGGATCTTTGTTGATTGCTACAATTACTTTCGAGTTCGACATACCTGCTAAATGTTGGATTGCTCCTGAAATTCCGACAGCAATATAAAGGTCTGGTGTAATGACTTTACCAGTTTGTCCAATTTGTAAAGAATAGTCACAGTATTCTGCGTCACATGCTCCACGTGATGCACCTACTGCTCCACCTAAAAGATCTGCCAGTTCGTATAAAGGTTCGAACCCTTCTTCACTTTTCACGCCACGTCCACCAGCAATAACGACGCTTGCTTCAGACATGTCCACACCTTCTGCTTTTTTACGGATAACTTCTTTTACGATTGTACGTAAGTCTTTTACGTCTACATCTTTCGCTGAAACATCTCCTGAACGTCCTTCATCTTTTTCAAGGGCAGGGATGTTGTTCGGACGAATTGTCGCAAAAACAATTCCATCTTTAATTTTCTTCTCTTCAAATGCTTTACCTGAATAGATTGGACGTGTAAATATTACATCATCCCCATCTACTTTTATATCAATTGCATCTGAAATTAATCCGATTTCTAAACGACCCGCAATTTTTGGTGTGATATCTTTCCCTATTGCTGTATGTCCCATTAATACAGCATCAGGAGATTCTTCGTCCATCACTTCTAAAATGACTTGTCCGTAACCTTCAGATGTATAGTTTTCTAAATTATCATGTGACACTGTAATAACACGGTCAGCACCATGATGAATCAATGCATTTGCTTCTGATTCTTGTACATCTTTTCCTAATAATAAGCCGACAACTTCTGCACCTTCTTCTATTTTACGCGCTGCCGCAATCGCTTCAAAACTTACATTACGTAATACTCCATCTACCGATTCACCAATTACTAAAATTTTTCCCATTGTATACGTCTCCTCTCTATCGTCCGATTAAAGTACTTTTGCTTCGTTTCTTAATAATGATACAAGCTCTTTTACTTGATCATCGATTTCACCTTCTAAAATTCTTCCAGCTTCTTTTTCAGGTGGTAAGAAAATATTCACTGTTTCTGTTTTTGCTTCTACGTCATCTTCATCTAAATCAAGATCATCAATTTCTAATTCTTCTAATGGTTTCTTTTTCGCTTTCATAATTCCTGGTAATGATGGGTAACGTGGTTCGTTTAAACCTTGTTGACACGTCACTAATACTGGTAAAGAAACTTCGATTTTCTCTAAGTCTCCTTCCACATCCTTTTCAATGTTCGCTTTGCCATCTTCAATATCTAATCCAACAATTGTTGTGACATAAGGAATATCTAGTTTTTCAGCTAGACGGGGACCAACTTGTCCACTCGCTTCGTCGATTGCAACGTTTCCAGCCAAAATTAAATCTACTTCTTTATCCTCGAAAAACGCTTCCAAAATTTTCGCTGTTGTAAATTGGTCGCCTTCTTCTAAATCGTCATCTGTATCAATTAAAACAGCTTTGTCAGCACCCATTGCAAGTGCAGTACGTAACTGTTTTTCAGAGTCCTCATCCCCAATTGTAACAACGGTTACTTCCCCACCGTGTGCATCACGTTGTACAATTGCCTCTTCCACTGCATACTCATCGTATGGGTTAATAATAAATTCTGCACTATCATCTTCAATTTGTCCGTTTGATACGACAATTTTATCCTCTGTATCAAATGTTCTCTTTAATAATACGTAAATATTCATTTCTTTTTCCTCCCTATCAAACATTTAAATTATATTCATCATTTCTTTACTTGTCTGAAAAATTTGGTTGACGTTTTTCAAGAAATGCTTGAATGCCTTCTTTTGCATCTTCGTTTCCAAAAAGTGAAGCAAATGCTTTTGCTTCTTCCTTCGCACCTGCATCTGTGTCATGTAAAGCACTATATGATACAAGTTCCATCACCGCATTGATCGTAGGTTTACTCTTTGCGACAATTTTTTTGGCTAACTTTTGCGTAAATGGTAGAAGATCTTCTTCTTTTACGACATGATTGACTAATCCAAATTGGTATGCATCTTTACTTGAAATCGGTTCTGATGTAAGTATCATTTCATAAGCCTTCGGTTGACCGACTAACTTTGGCAATCTTTGTGTACCAGCAAACCCAGGTATAATCCCTAATGTCAATTCGGGTAAACCTAATTTGGTTTCCTCTGTAACAATTCGCATATGACAACTTAGTGCAAGTTCTAACCCTCCACCAAGCGCTGCACCATGTATGGCAGCGATTACAGGAATGTGAAACTTTTCGATACGATCAAAAACAATTTGCCCTTTTCTTGAAACCGTTTCATAACTTGACGCTTCTTGAAGGGATGTAAATTCTTTTATATCAGCTCCTGCTGAAAAAAATCGGCCTTCCCCTTTTAAAATAACCGCCTTTACCGTTTCATCTTGTTCAATTTCCGTTAATTTTGCATCAATCTGTTGAATTAACGTAGATGATAATGCATTGGCAGGTGGGCTATCAATCGTTAATGTCGCAATATGATCTTCAACATGTAAATAGAGATTCGTCACAATATTCCTCCTATTTGTTTAAAGTTTTATAATTATTTGAAAAAACCTTGTGTTAAGAGTGCGTGTATTTCCTCTACCTGATCTACTAGTTGATATCGTTGAGATTTCATGACCCAAGTTGTTACGGATTCATCTAACGTACCAAAAATCATTTGACGAATTAGCTGTGGATGAAACTTTTTATCGATTTCACCAGTCTCTAAGCCAAATTCGATGACAGAATCGATAACATCTAAGTATGATTTCAACACTTTATTAATTTCATGTCGTAATTCCGATTTTGACTGCCTTAATTCTAGCTGTGTAACAATTGCTAAATAAGGGGATTCAGATAATTGGCTATAATGCATTTCAATTAATTTTAAAAGTTTATCATTCGCTGTCTGTTCATCATCAATGGCTCTTTTCGTCTCATCGATAAACGTTCCCATTTTTTCTCTGAAAACTGAGATTAAAATATCTTCTTTATTTTTAAAGTATAAATAAATAGTACCATCCGCTACTTTTGCTTTTTTAGCAATTTTCGATACTTGAGACGCATGATAACCATTTTCAGCGATTACTTCAACAGCTGCCTCAATAATTTGTTTATATTTAGGTTTATCTTTCACAGAAATCCCCTCACTTTCCTTATACTGAAAAGGTTACAAACTATGAATGATTAGTCATTCACTTATTATTTTATTAAATGAAAACGCTGTTGTCAATTTTCTACTTTACATTTTCCGGTTTTTTAATTTGTTCTGCGACAGATTCTTCAATTAATTGTCGTTTCAATACTTTTCCGACCATTGTTTTCGGTAATTCTTCACGAAATTCATAAATACGTGGCACTTTATATGCTGCTAAATTTTTTCGGCAATAACGATTTAATTGGTCTTTATCCAATGTTTGTCCTTTTTTCGGGACAATGACAGCTTTTACTGTTTCCCCACGGTAATCATCTGGAACTCCAATGACTGCTGCTTCTTGAATGCCATGATGTTCAAATAATACTTCTTCTACTTCACGTGGATATATATTAAATCCACCAGCTATAATCATATCATTTTTTCGATCAACAATATAAAAATAACCACTTTCATCCATATATCCCATATCACCCGTTAGTAACCAACCGTCTTTTAATGTTTCTTCTGTTTCTTTTGGATTGTTCCAGTACCCTTTCATCACTTGTGGACCTTTTATTGCTAGTTCACCAACTTCTCCTACTGGAACTTCATTTAAAGTACCTTCTTCTACAATCATTGCATCTGTATCAGGCCAAGGCACCCCAATACTACCATTCACACGTTTATCCCAAATAAAGTTAGCATGTGTCACAGGAGAACTTTCGGTTAAACCATATCCTTCTACTAAGTTTCCACCTGTAATTTTTTCAAATTGCTGTTGAACTTCCACAGGTAATGCTGCTGAACCACTAATACATGCTTCAATAGAAGATAAATCATATTTATTAATATCAGGATGATTTAATAATCCAATATAAATTGTTGGTGCGCCAGGGAATAGGGTTGGTTTTAATTTTTCAATCGTTTTTAACACTTCTGTTGCATCAAATTTCGGTAATATAATCATTTCAGAACCAAACATAATGGATAAGTTCATGATTGTCGTCATTCCATATACGTGGAAGAAAGGTAAAACAGCTAATACTTTTTCATTCGCATGGTCTAGGCGATACATCCAATTTGCACACATTTGAACGTTCGCCACTAAATTCATATGACTTAACATAACACCCTTTGGATAACCCGTCGTTCCCCCCGTATACTGAAGTAATGCTAAATCTTCATATGGGTCTACATCGACTTCTTTATACGCTTCACTACCGTTGGAAATAATTGATTTCCATACATGTGTATCCTCCGTTTCCTCTACCTTTACGACTAAATTATATTGACGTTTTTGAATAAATGGATAGACGAGATTTTTTGGGAACGGCAAGTAATCAGCAATTTTTGCCACAATGACATGTTTAAGATTTGTCTTTTCCCTAACATTCGATACTCTTGGAACTAAAATGTCTAAACAAACGATAAATGTTGCGCCAGAGTCATTCAATTGGTACTCTAACTCTCTTTCCGTGTATAACGGATTTACTTGAACGACCGTTCCACCTGCAAGCAACGAACCAAAGTAAGCGATTACAGTTTGCGGCGAGTTTGGCAACATAATTGCAACTCGGTCCCCTTTTTTCAATCCTTTGCTCTGTAAAAAGTTCGCCATTTTTTTCACTTCTGATGTTAACTCTGAAAATGTCATCTGTTTCCCCATAAAATGAATTGCATTTTTTGATGGATATTTTTCAGTGGATTCAAGTAAAAAACTATACAGCGGCTTTTCGTCATACGAAATAGAACTTTTTATTTGTGATGGATAATGTTCTAACCATGGTTTTGTTTTCTCCATTGTACATCCCCCTCATGTTCTTATTCCTCTGCCTATGTCCTCTAGTTGTGGTTTCATTTCAAATGTAAACACTTACATTTTTCTGATAGAAAAAGTATCAATATCTTGTTTATCATTTTTAATTGATAAACAAATATGCTGCACCTACCAAGATAAAAACAATTGCTACTGCAATTAAAATTTTTGCTAATTTATCAAGTACCATCTGATTCTTCTCCTATCATTCAAACTCTTATTAATGGAGTTTCTCAAAGTTTATCATAAAATGAACCGTAATTCAATCGAATAATGAATGATTATTCAATAATTTGTCGAAATTTGTTGCCTTAACGATTAGTTTCAGAAAAACACGTGACTAAATGCTCAACAATTGATCCGTCACTCGTCTTCCTTTTCCCATTACTCCTTTTTCACTTCGATATCCCATGTTACAGTGAATATTGGCCACTAAACGTGGCCAATTTTAACAAAGTAGAGGAATTTTTCTTCCTTGTTTGTAACTTTTCCTATGACCTGACGATTATTCCAATTCCAAAATCGTTACGCCACTTCCACCTTCACTCGCACTACCAATACGACTAGATTTAATTTGACGATGTGATTGAATGAATTGTTCTACCCCTTTTCTTAGAGCACCCGTTCCTTTACCATGAATAATTGTAACACGTGGATAGTTTTGTAATAAAGCATCATCTACATATTTTTCTAATCTTGCCATCGCATCTTCATATCTTTCTCCACGTAAATCTAATTCAGGTTTAACGGAAGCACCAGATGTCACAACGCGTGTAATCGGTCTTACATCTTCTTGTTTTTCCTTTTCACGTTTTTTTACAAATTGTAAATCTTTACGTTTTGCGTTCATTTTCATCATACCAATTTGAATCGTAAAATGATTATCATCTTTCTTATCTACTATTTCACCAGTTTGTTGTAAGGTGCGATGTTTAATTTCATCACCTATCTCTAATATAACATCCTCTTTTTCTTCTACTTTTTTCTTCTGTACAAGGGTTGGTTTTGCTTCTTCCAGCATTTTACGTGCTTCGATCCACTCATGTTCTTTAAACATTGTTTGATCTCGCATTTGTTTTACTTCATCGACAATTATTTGTGCTTCATCTCTTGCTTGTTGTAATGCTTTATCTGCTTTTTCCTCTGCTTTTTTGTATAAACGGTCTCTTTCCTTTTGAAATGTATCCCATTCGCTTTTTAATTCTTTATGAATCATTTCAGCCGCTTCGACTATTGTATGTGCTTTGTCTAACTCTTTTTCTGCCGCAACTCGTGCATCATCAAGTGCTGAAATCATGTTTTCCACACTTTCAGAATCCACACCGATAAATGATTTTGCATGATCGATAATAGAAGATGGTAAACCTAATCTAGTAGAGATTTCAAATGCATTGCTTCGCCCAGGAACACCCATTAATAAACGATAGGT
This sequence comes from Pseudogracilibacillus sp. ICA-222130, assembly GCF_037892545.1. NCBI lineage: Bacteria > Bacillati > Bacillota > Bacilli > Caryophanales > Bacillaceae > Pseudogracilibacillus > Pseudogracilibacillus sp. ICA-222130. The sequence goes on along the minus strand of NZ_JBBKBG010000036.1, from coordinate 12,654 downwards.
TGGACGCAATGTTTCCACATCGAATTCAACAGATGCATTCATCACTTGTTCCCTATTATATCCATATGCTTTTAACTCTGGATAATGTGTCGTTGCTACAACTCGCGCTTGACGACTTATGACATCATCCAAAATTGCCATCGCCAATGCCGCTCCTTCTTGTGGGTCTGTTCCTGCACCTAACTCATCAAATAAGACGAGTGATGTTTCATCCACTTCTTCCATAATGGAGACGATATTGGTCATATGGGAAGAAAATGTACTTAAATTTTGCTCAATCGATTGTTCGTCCCCAATATCTGCATAAATTTTAGGGAAAACAGCTAATTGACAACCATCTAATGCTGGAACTTGTAGTCCTGCTTGTGCCATTAAAGTACATAAACCGATTAATTTTAATGTAACTGTTTTACCACCAGTATTTGGTCCTGTTATTACAATTGCATGATAATCATGGCCAATAGAAATATCGTTTGCTACCACTTGATCCGCTGGAATTAATGGATGTCTTGCACGTTTCATATTTATATAGCCATCTTCATTTAACGTCGGTTTCACTGCTTTCATCTCCACCGCAAGATGTGCACGCGCAAAAATATAATCTACCTCAGCTAATAGACGAATATTTAATAGTATATCTTCCACATGTTCTGCGATAATTGCCGTCAATTTTTGCAAAATAATTTCTATTTCTTGTCGTTCTTTTACTACTTGATGTTGTAATTCATTGTTCAGTTCAATAATGGCTCGTGGCTCCATGAACAATGTTTGTCCTGAAGAGGATTCATCATGGACAATCCCACCAATTGCACCACGATACTCATGTTTTACTGGTAACACATAACGGTTATTCCGAATCGTCACGATTGTATCAGATAACATGTTACTTTTCGTTTTTGTAATATGTTGTAGTCGTTCACGAATTCGTGATTCTAATGAGCGGATGGAATGACGGATCCCTTTTAAAGTGGGGGAAGCATCATCTAACATGTCACCACGATCATCTACTTTTGCTTTCACTTCTTTTTCGACATGGTGCAAGGAAATAATCTGCTCTACAATTGCTTGTAATAATGGCAAATTCTCCTCCTCTAACGATTCAAAAAACTTCTTTACATGTCGACCTGTATAAATCACTTGTGCGATGTGTAAGCACTCTTCCGCACTTAAAGTACTGCCAATTTGTGCACGTTTTAATGCAGCCGTCACATCTTCCATATGCGAAAATGGGACACGTTTATTTAAACGTAACACTGTTAATGCTTCGTCTGTTTCTTCTTGTAAATGTTGGACATCCGCTAGTGTCGTTTTCGGTGTCGTCTGTTCCGCAAGTTTTCGTCCGCCAGTAGTTTCTGCCTTCTGTTGTAATAACTGGATAATTTTATGAAATTCTAGAACTTTCCATGTCCGTTCATTCATTGTAACCTTCTCCTATTTATTTCGATTTAAAAATGTTTGTAATCGTGTTTTATCCCACGTATTGATCACTGTATCATTCGTCAGCCATGCTTTTCTTCCCATTTTAACTCCATAGTCCATATGATAAAATGTGCCCGTTTTATGGGCATCTGTATTAATTGCGATAGATACTCCAGCGTCTTGTGCTTGTCGTAAGTATTCCGTACTTAAATCAAAACGCATCGGGTTCGCATTTAGTTCTAATACGGTGTTCGTTGTTTTTGCTTTTTCAATTAATTGCTCCATTACGACACGATATCCATCTCGCCGTCCAATAATTCTTCCTGTTGGGTGCGCCACAATATCAACATAAGGGTTTTCTAATGCGGTATATAAACGTTGCATGATTTCTTCTTCCGTCTGATCAAAGCTCGAATGAATTGCGGCAATAACTACATCCATTTCTTGTAAAAATTCATCCGAAAAATCGAGCGTTCCATTCGGTAAAATGTCCATCTCGACACCCGCGAAAATGTGAATATCATCATATTTCTCATTTAATAACGCAATTTCTTCTCGTTGCTTTCGTAATCTCGTTTCATTTAATCCGTTTGCTACACGCAAAAATTTCGAATGGTCTGTAATTGCGATATATTCATATCCATAAGTTCGAGCTTTCTCTACCATCTCCTCCACAGATTCCGCTCCATCACTCCATGTCGTATGCATATGCAAATCACCACGGATTTTTTTGCGTTCTAATAAATCTGTATTTTCGATGATTTTTTCTACTTCTGTTCCATTTTCACGTAATTCTGGTGCAATAAATGGAAGATTAAAATGCTCAAAAAATTGTTCCTCTGTTTCAAACTGAATCGTTTCCCCGGTTGCTTCTACATCTACACCGTATTCATTTATTTTTTCACCACGTGCCTTTGCAAGTTGACGCATTTTGACATTATGGTCTTTAGATCCTGTAAAATGATGCAATGTCGTCGCATATTCTGCTTCATCCACCATCCTAAAATCTACATTCACATCGTACTCTTCTTCTAATGTTACAGACACTTTCGTATCCCCATTCGCAATTACCGCTTTTACATGATCCATTTCCACTAACTTTTTACGAACGGTCTCTCTTTTTTTCGTCGTTAAAATGAAATCAATATCTTTCATCGTTTCTCCTAAACGTCGTAAACTACCTGCCAAACTAAAACGGTCAATTTCTTCCATCGACTCCAAATAATTTTCGATTTTCTTAGCGATTTCTAACATCATATAAACTGGTAAACGTTCTGGTCTTGATGATTGTTGTTCTAAAGCTTCGAGGATATTGGTAATGGTTTTTTTCCCGAATCCACGTATTTGTTCGATACTCCCATCTTTACATGCTTGCTGTAACGATGCTTTATCTGTAATTTGTAATTCTTTATACAAAGTTGCAAGTCTTTTGCCACCTAAACCGGGTAATTTTAATAATGGGATCAATCCTGCTGGTATTTCTGCTTTTAACTCTTCTAGTACAGCACATTCTCCTGTTTCCATAAACTCAACAATCAACTCATTCGTTCCTTTTCCAATGCCTGGAATCTTACTAAAATCATCTATTTCAACAAGGGACCGTACGTCACGTTCTAATGCTTGCGCTGCTTTTCGATAAGCTGAAATACGGAAAGGGTTTTCTCCTTTTAACTCTAAATATAATGCAATTTCTTCTAGTAATTGAATAATATCTTTTTTGTTCATATTTATTCCCTCCGACATTTAAAAAGACTGACCCATGAGTTCATGCACATGTAATCAGTCTTTACATTACTTCTTCAAAATATCAATAAACCATAACGACTCAATATAATTTGACAAGAACGGTGTATGTTCAATCATTAATTTCGCCACCGTAGAACTTTCTAGATGGGATTGAATAAACTCCATCGGGATGAGTGCAGCAATAAATAACATTATAAATAAAATAACATACACTTCAACAAACCCTAATACCGCTCCGAACAGTCCGTTAAATGTGCGGATAAATGGTAATCTCGCAATAAAATCAAGCATGGACGTTATAATTTGTAAAAGTATTTTCGTTGCAAAAAATAAAATGGCAAACGCAATCGCATTGTAAAACGCGCTTTCTAATGGCATCGTCTGTAAAAATACAGCTAATAATGTATCATTATTGATTTCTGGATACGGAATCCATAATGCTAAATGTTCTGCGATTTTTTTATAGAAAATGGTCGCAACAATAAAAGCAATTATAAACCCGATTAAGTGCATTAATTGTAAAACAAAACCTCTTCTAAGCCCCATAAAGAAGCCAAATATTAGTAATAAAATAATTATTAAAGAAACCATTTATTCTTCCTCTTCTATTAGTGTAATTAATTCTTCATGTTCTTCTTTTAATTTAATATATTCATTCATTGTATTTAGTGCCGTTAATACCGCCAGTTTTGTTGAATCTAAATGTTTGTTTGTAGATCGAATATCTCTCATTTTTTGATCGACCAATGATGCAACTAATTCAACATGTTCTTTTGATTCGGGGCCGACAATCGTATACGTTCTTTTATTTATTTCAACCGATACACGGTTTTTCTTTTTTTCCTCTGACACGACTCGAATTCCTCCTGCCAAGCAAATCCCTTTTTTTATATACATTCATATTTTATTTATAAAGTGTTACAATTAATTTTAACATGAAAAAGTATATTAAGGAAACGGTATACATATTAAAGGTAGGTTACAATATATGGGACAAATTTCGACAACTTTGAGCGATGAAATGGTACAAAAAATGCAATATTTTTATGAAGGACAAATGGAACAAGCACCACAAGGGGCGATTTTTCGTGCTCGGACAAATAATGCGGTCATTACAGCATACCGATCTGGGAAAGTGTTGTTCCAAGGCGCTAATGCAGAGGAAGAAGCTTCTATTTGGACGACATTCCAAAGAGAAACAACACAAAAACACACACCGAAAACAGAGGGACATCCGTACACCCCTAAGCAGGACTTTTTCCAAAAAAGCCATATCGGATCAGATGAATCTGGAACAGGTGATTATTTCGGTCCTGTGACAGCGGCAGCCGTTTATGTCCCTGATACACTCATTCCCGTCCTAAAAGAAATGGGCATTCAAGATTCCAAGGCGATAAAAGATGATACGATTGAAAAATTGGCACATGAATTAATGGATATACAAATACACTATTCCCTTATGACGATAGCAAATGATAAATATAACCAATTACAGCGACAAGGTTGGTCCCAAGGTAAAATGAAGGCCATGATCCATCACGGAGTTATTACGAGTTTACTTCAAAAAATAGGTACAACATCTTATGAAGGCATTTTAATTGACCAATTTTGTATGCCGCACATATATAAACGTCATATCGAAAGTGAAGGAAACGCCCTCTTACCTCACACGTATTTTATGACGAAAGCAGAAAATGCATCGATTGCCGTTGCTGCTGGATCTGTTTTAGCGAGGTATCGCTATGTAAAAGAGATGGAGCGGTTATCTGAACTAGTAGGATTCCCTTTACAAAAAGGGGCATCTAAAAAAGTGGACCAACAAATTGCCAAGATTATACATGAACATGGGAACGCCTATTTAGAAAATATCGCAAAAGTCCATTTTGCAAACACAAAGAAAGCGGAGCAATATTTGTAATCTATTACGTGATAAAATTCGAGTATGGACATATAGAGATATGTGTACATACTCGAATTTTTGTTGTGATCATTAGGAACATTTGCCACCAATTTCGCTCGACATACCGTATCGTTTATGACTTTGTATAGATACATGTTCGTTCCTTGTCCTACTTGCACTGTTAACATAAACGTTCCTCTTCTAATTCTGTATCCCTATTTGGAGTTTGTTTCTTCTTTGGCGGCTTTGGCGTATGTTTTCAACTTCGCCATTACTTTTCCGTATATACAGTCCGTACTAAAGCTACCATCTTCTTCATATGCTACTGCTGTTTCACCCGTTAAAATTTCCATCCCTTGTTCAATTGTCTCTGCCGCATAAATATGGAATGTTCCTTCCGCTACTGCCTCAACAACTTCTTCCCGGAGCATCAAATGTGTCACGTTTTGATGTGGAATAAGAACTCCTTGTTCACCAGTGAGGCCTCGTTTTTGACATGTTTCAAAAAATCCTTCTATCTTTTCGTTTACCCCGCCGATTGGTTGTATTTCTCCTTTCTGATTGACCGAACCAGTTACAGCGATTCCTTGCTTGATTGGTACCTCACTTAAGCTGGATAAGATGGCATACAACTCTGTACTTGATGCACTATCTCCATCCACACCACCGTAATTTTGCTCAAATGTAATATGTGCTGTTAAAGCTAATGGATAGGTTTGGGCAAACTTTTCCCCTAAATACCCACTTAAAATGTACACACCTTTATTATGTACATTGCCACTAAGCTCACTTTCTCTTTCAATATTCACAATGCCTTTTCGACCAAGAAATGTCGTCGCTGTAATACGTGATGGTTTCCCAAAACTATATTGTCCAACATTATATACTGCTAGCCCGTTCACTTGTCCAACTTTTTCACCAGTCGTATCAATTAAAATAACTCCCTCATCAATTGACTGTTGTACTTTTTCTTCATATAAACTATTTCGATATTCCCGTTCTCGAATCGCCTTTCGAATATGCTCATTTGTAATAAGGTCATCGTCTGCAAGTCTAGCCCAAGTATCCGCTTCATACATTATTTCGACTTGGTCATTAAATCTCGTCGATAATTTTTGTTGATGCCCCGCTAAACGACTACTATATTCTACCAATCTTGCAACAGCAGAACGATGGAATGGAAGTAAATGATGTCGTTTACAATGAGTATGAATAAAGCTCGCTAATTTGGTCATATTCTCCAAGTTCGCATCCATTTCCACATCAAAATCCGCCTTCACTTTAAACAACTTACGAAAATCTTCATCATGTGTATACAATAATTGATATAATTCACGATTTCCAATCAGAATTACTTTTATATCTAATGGAATTGGTGATGGATTTAACGTTGTCGTCGATACAAGGCCAGCTTGTTCATTAATATGTTCTATTTGTATTTGTTCTGTTAATAATGTACGTTTTAATGCTTCCCATGCATATGGTTTCATTAAAATATCTTTTACTTGGATAATTACATAACCACCGTTTGCTTCATGTAAGTAGCCCTTTTTTATTTTAGTAAAATTGGTGCTCATCACACCCATTTGACTTTCATATTCTACTTTACCGAGCAAATGATAAAAAGTGGGGTTATCTGCCATGACGATTGGTGCGCCTTTTGTATCACGATTATCAACGAGTAAATTTACCGCATACCTCATTTTAATATCTTCGCTTGGTCTTTTCGAAAATAATCTTAATAGACTATTATTTTCTTCTTCTGATGGTTCTGTTTCTAAAAAACTAGCACGATGTTTTAAAATATCTTGCAATACTTCCTCTAAATATTGTAGTACATTTTCACATGTCTCATACGTTTGCTTTAACTCATCCATATGATATCCAACAGCTGTTAAAACAACCTTTTCATCGATAACTTCCAATGTTTGTCTAGCATCTTTTTCAATTTGACGTAGTTTTTTCGTGTAATCGATGACTTTATCTTGCAGTTCGGTTGATTTTCTTTCCATTTCTTGCATTGTTTCCTCATCTAATGCAGCATAAGCCTCTTCTGTCATCGGCTTTCCATTCTCTGTCGGAATGGTCAATAACCCTGATCCTGATTGACGGATAACGAAGCCATATTGTTTTGCCTCTTCATTTATTTCTTGAATAACTGCCGTTGTTTTTTCCTTAAAATCTCGAAAAATAGCGGCTCTTTCTCGTTGATAGGTTTCTTCGCTGAATGCACGAGGAATATCGACTTTCAAATTATCAATCAACTGTTCCATATCTTCTTTTAAGGCGTTTCCCATTCCAACTGGTAATTGTAACGCTTTTGGTTTATATGGATCTTCAAAATTATTGACATAACACCAATCAAATAATGTTACTTCTTTTTTCGCTACTTCTTCCACAACTGAATTTGTAAATGTCATTTTCCCTGTTCCAGGAATACCTGCAACATAAATATTATATCCCGGTTTATTCACTTGAAGACCGAATTGCATTACTTCTGTCCCACGCTTTTGTCCAATAATACTTGTTAATACAGGTACTTCCTCTGTCGTCTCAAATTCAAAAATCTTTTCATCAATTGTCTTTCTTAAAACATCTGTCGATAATAAAGCATTCTGTAAAACATGATCATTATTTTTCATCTTCATCACCTTTTATCTTTATTAGGATGTATTATTTATAACGTAATTCCAAAGAAAGCAACATTTCTTTCATATCCAGGCCACTACTATATCCACCTAATTTGCCATTTTTTTGTACGACACGATGACAAGGAATGACAATAGATATAGGATTTTTTCCGTTTGCCCCACCAACTGCTCGTACAGCTTTTTCATGATGAATTTGTTTTGCGATATCATAATAAGAAACCGTTTCCCCATATGGAATGGTTTGTAACGCATTCCATACTTGCATTTGAAAATTCGTTCCTTCCAAATCAAGTGGCATATCAAATGTTTTCCGTTTTCCATGAAAGTATTGTTCTAGTTGTTTTTCATAAGGTGCTAGAAAGGCTGCATCTTTCCTAAGCAAATCATGTGGATGGTTCGTTTTTATTTTTTCGAAAGAACGTTTAATGTATTTTAATCCCTTTTCTGTTGCCGCGATATACAAAGTGATACCATTAAAAGTTCGTTCATTGTAGTATATTACCTTTTTTGTCACCCTTCACACTCCTTTTATGTAAAATTACCAAAAAACACTTAAAGACTACTTACTATTATTTTAGCCTTTAAGTGCTGTTATTTCCATTGTCTATTCCTTACTTTGTGGTTTCCGCTTCTCTTTTCTTATTCTCTTTCTTTTTTTTCCTGCTTCTGTAGATGGCTGTGATATCGTTTTTCAGTCTTCGTTACGCTCTACTTCGTATCTCTATCCGTATATTTCCACTGTGTGGAGCTAATAAGAATAGTGGGAATACGTCACTTCGGAAATGTACTCCGCTTTCCGCGTGCGGCTGCTAAGCCAAGTTCAGGCTTTGCCTTCCCTTGTCTTATCTAGGCCTTTTTTCACGCAGGAGTCTACGTACATTTCCTACGTTTCATATGGCTGTTTACATGCTAGTTACCTCTTCCTTTGTAGCTTAAGCTGCAAGGGAGAAAGAAAAACTAAACGGTTTTAGCCCTATTGAATTCAGAACTAAAACCGCTTAATTAATTTTTTATTATTTCCACTAACACAAAGGGTTCATAATATTAATCATATTTATATTATGAGCGAATTGTCGCTTCGAATTGCTCGCTCATTGTCGTGACAATGTTTTCAAATGAAGCTTCTACCTCTTCATCTGTTAATGTTTTTTCATGGTCTTCATAATGGATATTAAATGCAATGGATTTTTCATCCTCTGCAACATTTTCACCTGTATAAACATCGAATGCTTCCACTTTTTTCACTAACGGGCCACCAGCCTTCACGATGGCCGCCTCCATATCGCCAGCATGTACATCTCTTTTTACAACAAATGCAACATCACGTAAAATCGACGGATATTTCGGCACAGTCGTATAAACGAGTTCGCCACGATCTTTAGCTAATATATAATCAAGGTTTAAATCAAACACATACGTTTCTTTTAAATCTTTTTCTTTCGCAATTTTCGGGTGTACTTGACCTATAAAACCAATCGTTTCACCATCAGCTTTCACGATGGCACAGCGACCTGGATGCATCCCTTCTACTTTTGCTTGTTCATAGGTGACATCGATCGAAACATAATGGAATAAACCTTCCACAATCCCTTTCACAACATAGAAGTCTACTTGCTTTAATTCTTGTTGCCATTTATGTTCATGCCATTTCCCAGTAATTGCACCAGCTACACGAAGTGCTTCTGTCGGCTGTTTAGTAATTTCCGCTTCTTCTGATAAGAAAATGGAACCTACTTCATATAAAGCAACATTTGCTTGTTTTCGTGCGACATTATATGTGAGACGGTTTAGTAATTCTGGTAATAGACTTATACGTAAATATTGATGATCTTCACTCATCGGCATAGATAATGGAATTGGCACTAAATTACTAGATAATTCAGGGCTCGTTAAAATTTCTGTCGCTTTTTTATCGACTAATGAATACGTCATTGCTTCATATAAACCGACACTTTGTAAATATTTTTTAATATTACGTTTTAGTAATTGCTTTGTAGTTAATCCACCTGGTTTAGATGCATTCGCAGGTAATGTAAATGGTAAATGGTCATATCCATAAATACGTGCTACCTCTTCTAACATATCTTCAAATAATGTAATATCTCCACGACGTGTTGGAATCGTGACAACAAAATTCGTACCATCTACCTTATAGTCAAAACGTAATTTACGTAAAATATCTTTCATTTCTTCGATTGAAATATTTGTGCCAAGACGACGATTCACTTCATCTGCATTCATGTCAATGGTTGCTTCTTCGATTGTTAGTTCATTAAACTCTGCGACATCATCGACAAGTTTTCCGTTTGCATATTGTACGAGCAATTCACATGCACGAAGACCTGCTTCACGTACTCGTGCAGGATCAACGCCTTTTTCAAAACGTGTACTTGCATCACTTCGTAAACCAGTTTCATGGACAGCTTTGCGTACGGTTAGGGCATCAAAATATGCCGCTTCAATTAGGACGTTTTTCGTGTCCTTATTTACTTCTGTATTCGCTCCACCCATGACACCTGCCATCGCAATGCCTTTTTCTCCATTCGTAATGAGCAAGTTTTCGTTCGTTAAGGTACGTGTTTGATCATCCAATGTGACGATTTGTTCTCCATCCTTTGCACGGCGAACGACAATTTCTTTAGAGCCTAATAAATCATAATCGAATGCATGTAATGGCTGACCATATTCCATTAAGACGTAGTTCGTAATATCAACAACATTATTAATCGGACGAATTCCCGCCGCAAGAAGTGCATGTTGCATCCATAATGGGGATGGGGCAATTTCTACATCTCTGACGATAAATGCACCATAATATGGACAAAGATCTGGGTCTTCAGATGAGACGGAAATATAATCTGCTACATTTTCTTCGGTCGTTGCCACTTCCGGATTCGGTACGTTTACTTCCTCATCTAAAATTGCTGCCACTTCATATGCGACACCAATCATACTTAAAGCATCTGCGCGATTCGGCGTTAAATCAAATTCTAAAATCGCATCATCTAAGTTTAATAACGCATCTACAGGTTCTCCCACTACCGTATCTTCCGGTAATACAACGATCCCTTCTGCATATTGTTCCGGAATAAAACGGTCTCCAACAGATAGTTCCTTTAAAGAACAAATCATCCCATTTGATTCAATACCACGTAATTTCACTTTTTTAATTTTGAAATTCCCTGGTAAAACTGCTCCTGGCTTTGCAACGACTACTTTTTGTCCTTGCGCTACATTTGGTGCCCCACAAATAATTTGTAACGTTTCCTCGCCTACGTCTACTTGGCATAAACGTAATTTATCTGCATCAGGATGTTGTTCACATTCTTTTACATACCCGACAACGACATTTTCACTTTTTTCATTAATGACATATTCAATACCGTCCACTTCAATCCCGGATTTCGTAATTTTTTCTGCTAATTGTTCTGCAGTCTGTTCCCCGGTATTCACATATTTATTTAACCAATTAATTGATACTAACAAGGTAGTCCCTCCTAAATAGCTTGTATATCATTCTACTTCCGTTGTGCCTTTTATTTTAATACGCAATCATATTTCATACATGATTATCTTATGCTTCATGAAATTGTTGTAAAAATCGTACATCATTTGTATAGAAACGACGAATATCATCGACACCATATTTTAGCATCGCAATACGATCTGGTCCCATTCCGAATGCAAAACCTGTATATACTTTCGGATCATATCCAGCCATTTCTAATACTTTAGGATGGACCATTCCAGCACCTAAAATTTCAATCCAACCTGTCTTTTTACAGACGGAACAACCTTCTCCACTACAAACTTTACAAGAAATATCCATTTCAACAGACGGTTCTGTAAACGGGAAGAAGCTTGGACGTAATCGAATTTTTCGGTCTGCACCGAACATTTTTTTCGCAAATAAATCTAATGTTCCTTTTAAATCACTCATACGTACGTTTTTGTCTACATATAATCCTTCGATTTGTGTAAATTGATGGGAGTGTGTTGCATCATCACTATCCCTGCGGTACACTTTTCCAGGACAAATCATGCGAATTGGCTCGCCATCTAACGCATTCATCGTACGTGCTTGTACGGGAGATGTATGTGTACGTAATAATAATTCATTCGTAATATAAAATGTATCTTGCATATCACGTGCTGGGTGCCCTTTTGGTAAGTTTAAAGCTTCAAAATTGTAATAATCTGTTTCAACTTCTGGTCCTTCTTTTACTTCATAACCTAAACCGATGAAATGGTCTTCAATTTCCTCGATAATAGATTGTAAAATATGTGTTCCACCAACACGAACCGGACGGCCTGGTAATGTAACATCAATTTTTTCCGCTTCTAATTGAATTTCTAATTCCTTCCATTCAATTGCTTCTTTTTTCTCTTTTAAGTTCGTTTGAATGGATTCGCGAACTTTGTTAGCCATTTCCCCAATGACCGGACGTTCTTCAGGTGATAATTTTCCCATGCCTCGTAGTACACCTGTAATCGAACCTTTTTTCCCTAAATACGTTACTTGTACATCTTGTAAATCTTTTAATGTTTCGATTTGTGCAATTCGTTCTAATGCTTCTTTTTCAATTGCTTGTAATTGTTCTTTCATGTCTGCATCCTCCTTCTAAAAATAAACATAAAAAAACCTCGTTCCTAATAAAAGGGACGAGGTTATATTTCGCGGTACCACCCTTGTTGATACATACAAATGTATCCAACTCTGTTTTGATAATGGACGAATAATGTCCAGAAACACGATTAAGTGTCAGCTCTCTGAGTGAATCATAACGATGGATCCATTAAAATGCTTCCAGTCTAAGGCATTTTTTCCCTTGAAATGTTCGTTTATTCGTTACTTTGCTCCGTCATTGCTTTTTCCATATGAAACTACACATAAGTATACTAATAGCAACATTTTTATGCAACTATTTTCTAATATGA
>NZ_JBBKBG010000035.1:0-26231 GCF_037892545.1 Pseudogracilibacillus sp. ICA-222130 | reverse complement strand
TACCTTCGCATATGATTACATTATTTCAATCCAAAGCTTTGGTAACTTCCCCCTTTTAATAGTATTTTTATTTTCTTCCACCTATTCTTTAATTAATTTCCGGAATCTCTTTTCATCATCCATATAGCCTTCAAATACGACTTCATCAATATTTTTCTCATTAAAATAAAGAGTGTTTTCCATATCTAGTCCTTGTGGGTAATTACATAAGGCATAAGCAAAACTTTTTGTCCCTACACAGTTTTTCTCTTATTTATTAATAAACTTTACTGTAGTCAAACCTTCCTTAACTACGATGTTACTTGAGAATGTTAATCCAAATAATAATATATTTGCCATTAGTAAAAGAAATATATTTTCCATTAGAAAATATGTAACATAAAATAAAGCCATAAGAAACATTAGGAATGCATAAGAAAATATCATTTGAAAAACGTGTTTAAACGATTGGGGTTTTACTTCTATATATAATTTTTCTAGTTTTGTGATATCTACTTTATTTTGTAAATCGCGTTGTTTAGCTCGAGTTACATAGAGACGAATCAATACAACAATCCCAATAGTTATAACGAAAGTAATAATTTTAACCGTTAACGGCATAGATAAGATTAAATTATCTATTTTACCACGTAATAAAGTCGGAATTACTACAACAATCCCACCTATAGACCACATTAAACTCGACTTATTCACAGACGAACTTTCTGGTATACTTATACGCTCTATTACTTTTTCATCTTCGACTTTGTAAACTGGAAAAGGAAATAACCAATACAAGAAAGGAAATAAATACTTCCAAATGGATGGTTGGGTTTCTAAGATATAATACACCCCATCTACTTCGAAATAATTATAACGCATATTCTTAAAAACATTGTGTATTTCTACCTTCATTAAACATCCTCCATACTCGTGTAATTTTTTAAACTCTTGGTTCCCTGTCTATTATAAAATATGCTACGGAGCATTAAAGCCTGGTGAACGGTATTTTGTATTAGCAGCATTTGAGCCATTAAAGAAACTTTTAATTCCTTGGCCAATATCACTCAATCGATTGCCTACCCAGTCAACTGATTTTTCTACTGTTTTATTATTTCTATATAGATAATCCACGCCAATGGAAACACCTACACCCGCTGCAACTATACCAAGTATTGCCCATCCTCCTGGGTTACTACCTGCGAATCCTAACAAGAGTGCTGAAGTACCAAAACCGGCTCCGGTAGATACACTATTATGCGCAATTGCCTGACCGTGTGTTTTATCTTGATTTTGCACATCATCATACCATCCTACTCCAAAGCCTACCGGTGTCGCCACACGTCCACTCCATTTACCTATATTTACAGCCCATTTATGCGTTTTAGGATTTAAAAATGGCTGTGCGACCTGTGATGATTTGGGATTAACCATCACAAAACCATCACCTTTAATACCACGAAATGTATTAATCATCCCACCTAATTTCATTGAACCATGTGTTCCTGCATATTCTATAATGGAGGAAATAGTTGTATCAGTAGCAAATTCTACCTTGTTATTCCATAAGTACTCTAGAAATGTTTCTGACACCTCTTCATCTAATTCGTCTTCACCTAGTTCTTTTTGTACTTTTCCCAACGTTGTCATTATTTCAATATAAGCCTCTTTTGTTATTTTGCCTCCTTGATAATCTATAAACGCTTTATCTCCGACCATTTTAGAACTTCTATCAGCATTCTTAAGTGCCCTATCTCTTATATCTCTCGCTTCTTCTATTTCCTTATTTCTTTTATTCTCTTTTTCCTCATTATAATCAGTAAGTTTTCTTAGCGCCTTTATACTCGAAACACCCTCAAACCCTTCAAACCTCGCTTCTCCCGTACTACCTTTTGCTTTATTCATCACCGTTTCAATTTGCTGCATAATGGCTTGGACATCTGTTTCATTTCCTGTACTAGTGAAACTACTCATGTCTTCTTCCAACTCTTTCGTTGCCTTGACCGCCTTTTTCTGCCACTCGTTGACGTCGGAGAAGTCTGGGGATGTTGCGGAAGTAAGGTCGGATACTTCTGAGATAATATCATGAATCGTTTCTTCTTCACTTGTCAGTTTTTCAAAAGTTTCTTCGATATCTTCTCTTACCTCTTCTAAGTAATGGCTTGTAACAATAGCACTTTCACTATCATCTACTTCCGATTCAAATGTGCTGATATGTTGTCTAAGATTTACTTCTAGATCCTTGAACAATCCTTGAAATGCGGTAAGGACGGTTACATGTAACGCTTGGAAATAACGTTTAGCATCTTTGGCTGCCTTACCTGAAAAGGAAGACATCCCCTGGATTGTATCGATACTTTTAATCACTTTCTCCAACTGTGAGTGCATGTCCAAGGAGATTTGTTGGAGGTCATCTGAAAAAGCATGTATTTCTACCATATCTACTTTCTTGTTTCCCAATTTACTCCCTCCGATCATTCTAGGTAAAAGAAACTTCAAACGAAGAACTATGAAAAAGGACAAATTTATAGCTTACTAATTTGTCCTTCTTCATCTACTTTTCAACATGCTTCTTTCTATTATTTTAATGGATTTTCTACTTTTCCTTTTTTAATACTCTCTTTGTTGGAATCCATCCATTCTTGGAAAAGTTCTTGAAAACGCTCCTCATCCCCATCTGAAAATCCTTCAAAAACTACTTTATCTATGTTTTCCTGATTAAAATAAAACACATGATCAGGGTCGATGCCTTGGGGATAAAAACATCCCGAATAGTCAAACAGTGTTTGTTCACCGCTTTGTTCAATAATTGGTCCACGATTTAAAATCATCAATTTATTTGTTCCTTCTTTTAAATATACAATTGATCCTATTGGTAACATATGTATACCTCCTGTTTTATTTAAGTAACATTTTTTTCTTCATTATTATCTAAGTATCTGATTTTTGCATAACCTATATTAATAAATATCGTATTCACAATTAAAAACATAAACCCAATCCCATTTGAAATAGAAATAAAAACAGGATTATTATAAGTAATAGTCATACCCAAACCCATAAGAAAAAAAGTTAAAAAAAGGAAATAACCAAACGTAGCGACTAAATAATCACCTAACTTTTTGGGTCTAATTTTAATCTTCTTTTTAGGGAGTATTTCTAACCCATTAGTTATCTTGTCCGTTTTTTTATAGCAAGCTTGATGAACATAAATTCTAACGCTTATCATGATTATAATAAAAGTAATCGCAAGTGCGATGTTCAATATATAGGGTATTACATTATCATATTTCTCTGTCATAGGAGCCAAAACCCTACCTAGAAATGGACCGATTAAGACGACTGGCAAAACTATTTCCCATTTCCCACTTTTTTTCTCTTCAGCATGTTTAAGTCTTTCATATGTTGCTTCATTGATTTGATAGACTAAATGAGACTTGAACCAATAAACAAAAGGAAATAAAATCAACCACATAGGTTTATCCTGATCAAGGATATAATATTCATCGTTTATTTTTACTAGCTTATATCTTATGTTTTTGTTTGGACGTTCTACTTCACCAATCATTACTTATCCCTTTCTCCAATTCATTGGATTCAATTTACTAAGACCGCTAGATATGGCTTCTCCCGCCTTATCAAGTCCAGTCCGTATCTTCAACCAATCTCTATTATAGGATACTTCGAATAAGAGTCCTATACCTGCTCCTATTGCCAGACCTGTCAATACTGGCGTTCCAAACGCCGCAAGGACTACTCCTGTTCCTAGTGCTAATCCTAATGCTGCACCATTATGAGCTACTGCTTCTCCTACAGTCTTTTCATTGTTGTATAAATCATCGTACATTCCATATACAGGACCTATACCATAGCCTCCACCTTTAAAGAAGCCAGAAAAACCACGGGCTACTTTATCTACAACAGTTTTACTTTCTTTAGCATAATACTTTATTCCTTCAGCTATTCCCATGTTATTAGTCGATAGCACTGTTAAACCTAAAGCTTGTAAATCCGCATATGTTTCTTCAGAGAAACCGTTGTCCTCTGAATATTTCCCCATCAGAGAGAAATATTTCTTCTGGTCAATATTTCCGCTTTTATATGCTTGAAGAATCTGATTTAATATGGTCCTATCTTGATCATCAACATTTAATTGTTCTAACTTCTTTTCATGCATTTTATCAATCTCTAACATTGATATATTCTCTGAGTTATCCGCTACATAATCATCTAGCATGCCATTCTTATCTAGATAGTCCAAAAAGTTCGCAATTGTTTGCTCTTCTAATCTTCCCTTATTCATATTACTACTCGTTTGTTCAACCTGACCTATAATTGCTACATATTGTTCATACCCTATTTCACCTTTGCGATAATCATCAAAAGCCATTTTGATAATCTTTCTGTTTTATTAAGTAATGTATCTATCTTCGCTACAAGAACTTTTTATAAATTTAACCTTCGCATAACCTGATGGAATAAAAAACACCATACTTAGTAGCAAAAATATAATCTCAGTAACAATTAAAACAAAAAGTAAAGAGAGATTATTATAAAGAATGGTCATATTTATTGATAAATAAATAAGCCCCCCAAAAAAAATATAATAAAAGAGTGCAACAAAGTAATCTTTTATTTTCTTGGGTCTTATTTTTATTTTACTTTCAGGGAGTTCAACTATTCCTCCAACCATTTTATCTACCTTCTTATAAATTTTTCTGGAAAGATATATTCTTAAACCCAAAATACCTATAAGGACAAAAAACATCAAAATAAAACTAAACATAAATGGGAATAAATCATCAAATACATCTGCCACAGGTGCTAACAAACGTCCTAGAAAAGCACCTATAAAACCGATTGGTAAAATAATTGATAGGAATACCTTTGTTTTTTTGTCAGTGGGTTTTTTTGTCTTTTCCTTATCTACTTCCCTTAATTCCTCATATATTTCTTCGTTTATTTGATAAATCCTATGGGGTATAAACCATATAATAAACGGAAATAATATAGACAAAAGAGGACGGTCTAAATCGAGCATGTAGTAGCTCCCCTCCACCTCGAATATTCTATACCTTGCCTTTCTATGTGGAATTACTATTTCATTTATCATCGTTCATCACCCCCAATTCATTGGGTTCAATTTATTAAGACCACTGGATATAGCTTCACCTGCTTTATCTAAGGTTTTTTGAACATCACCCAAGTCTCGATTGTACATAACTTCAAAACCAAAACCAACAATTGCTCCAGCTACTAATCCTGCTACAACTGGTGCAGCAGCTATCATACTCACCCCTAGAATCGCAGATGTCAATCCTGTCACCGCAAAGCCAGTCAAAACTCCAACACCAAGGGAAGCACCATTATGAGCCACCGCCTCTCCTACAGTCTTATCATTATTATATATGTCATCATACATTCCATATCCTGTACCTAAAATATACGTACCACCTTTAAATAAGCCAGAAAAACCACGGGCTACTTTATCTACAGCAGCTTTACTTTCTTTAGCATAATAGTTTATTCCTTCAGCTATTCCCATGTTGTTGGTTGATAGCACCGTT
The DNA here is from genome assembly GCF_037892545.1 of Pseudogracilibacillus sp. ICA-222130. Classification (NCBI taxonomy): domain Bacteria; kingdom Bacillati; phylum Bacillota; class Bacilli; order Caryophanales; family Bacillaceae; genus Pseudogracilibacillus; species Pseudogracilibacillus sp. ICA-222130. The sequence continues at coordinate 20,685 of NZ_JBBKBG010000035.1, read as the reverse complement.
AAACCTAAAGCTTGTAAATCCGCATATGTTTCTTCAGAGAAACCGTTGTCCTCTGAATATTTCCCCATCAGAGAGAAATATTTCTTCTGGTCAATATTTCCGCTTTTATATGCTTGAAGAATCTGATTTAATATGGTCCTATCTTGATCATCAACATTTAATTGTTCTAACTTCTTTTCATGCATTTTATCAATCTCTAACATTGATATATTCTCTGAGTTATCCGCTACATAATCATCTAGCATGCCATTCTTATCTAGATAGTCCAAAAAGTTCGCAATTGTTTGCTCTTCTAATCTTCCCTTATTCATATTACTATTCGTTTGTTCAACCTGACCTATAATTGCTACATATTGCTCATATCCTATTTCACCTTTGCGATAATCATCAAAAGCCATTTTGATAATCTCTCTTGATGATGGTTTATTTTGTGCTTGAAGTGCACTATCCCTTATATCTTTCGCTTCTTCTATTTCCTTATTTCTTTCATTCTCTTTTTCTTCATTATAATCAGTAAGTTTCCTTAAGGCGTCTATACTTGAGATACCCTCAAACCCTTCAAAGCTCGCCTTCCCTGTACTACCTTTTGCTTTATTCATCACCGTTTCAATTTGCTGCATAATGGCTTGGACATCTGTCTCATTTCCTGTACTAGTGAAACTATGTATGTCAGCTTCTAGCTCTTTCGTCTCTTTAACGGCCTTCTTTTTCCACTCATTCACATCTGAAAAGTCTGGGGATGTTGCGGAAGTAAGGTCGGATACTTCTGAGATAATATCATGAATCGTTTCATCTTCACTTGTCAGCTTTTCAAAAGTTTCTTCGATATCTTCTCTTACCTCTTCTAAGTAATGGCTTGTAACAATAGCACTCTCACTATCATCTACTTCCGATTCAAATGTGCTGATATGTTGTCTAAGATTTTCTTCTAGATCCTCGAACAATCCTTGAAATGCAGTTAAGACCGTTACATGTAACTCATGGAAATAGCGCTTGGCATCTTTGGCTGCCTTACCTGAAAAGGAGTCCATTCCTTGGATTGTGTCGATGCTTTTAATCACTTTCTCCAACTGCGAGTGCATATCCAAGGCGATTTGTTGGAGGTCATCGGAAAAAGCATGTACTTCTACCATATCTACCTTCTTATTTCCCATTAATCTCACTCCTTATGGTCGAATTGGTTGTGCATGTGTCGAATTAGCAATTTCCTCATCTGTTTCTACCATTGTTTCTCCGACAGTTTTTAGTGTCGTAATATCATTTATGATCATTTGTTTATAATTTTCTAACAGCTCTATTGCTTCTACCGTCGTTTTCAAATCCTTCGTAAATGGTTTAATATTCGTCTTTTCAAATTCCAGATTTCCCTTTGCACTACTATCAATTTCTGAAACTGCATCCTGTAGACTGGAAACATTACTGTCAAACTCACTCTTTTTAATACCTACTTCTGTTGACATACTCATCTACCCCCTAGCCCTGGCTAATGCAATATCGCTTTCAAGTCCATTTAATACTGTTTGTAAATTTCCCAAACCAATTTGCGCATTATTTCTGTCCGTTTTTGCAGATTCTAATGCTTCCTCCAGTAATTCCTTAGCCTTATCTGTATCAGAGCAATATTTTTTTAAATATATATTATATGAATTATACTTTCCTTCAAATTCTTTCTCTCTAGTACCTTCCCATTTCGATTTCGTCGTTTCATAATTTTCAACGTTCTCTTGGATATCTACTAAAGTCTCGATACTTTGCTCCAACTTACTAATTGCTTCCTCTAGTCTATCAATCTTCTCGTTTGCTACATCAATCATTTCTCTTGAGTTACTCATACCTTCTTTTACGGTTGACTTTCTTTTTAAAAGTAATGATAATGAAACCCCTGTACTCATAAAACGTCCTCCTTATTCAGGTATTTTAATTTTCACATGCTCATGATCCATGACATAATAACTTTCAAATTCACTTGGGTATTTTTCTTTTCGAATAAATGGTTGACTAAAGATATCTTGATCGCCTAATTTCATCGTCATCAGGCCAATAGTTGCCTGTCTACGTATTTGTTTCGGAGCATTGTCATAGTTCCTACCGATGTAACTGTAATCACCACAGAATATAAAATGAATCCCTACACTTGCTGCATCCTCTAGAAATATCGATAATTCATTATCAGTTATATTACTTCTAGAAACAAAGTCCTTTATATCTTTAATTAAAATTAATTGCTTTGTTATTCCTGAATTTTTCTTACTACGATTATTTATAGAAGATATGAGTGAATCTTTTACTGTCCTGATTTCTACTGCATCGGCATGGTAGTTAGTGAGTTGCTCTCCTATTTTTTTAAGTTCTCCATCACTTGTATCAAGCAACATCGTCTCATATTTGTCATGTAACAAGGACATATTTTTAGCTAACCCATGTGTCAGTTGTTTTAAACCTTCTTTTCTATCGCTAATAACGAGTAAATAAGGATGCTTAGCCGGATTATAGGAAACCGAGGTAACTTCCTCAAACTCTAAACCGAGTGGCAAATTTTCTTTTTTAACAATCTGTTTTACGGAACGCTTTTCTTTAAACTTAAGAAAATCAATTGCCCCTTCTGGCATCATTGGTATTTCTTCTGGACGTTCCCCGTCCCAATATTCATCCATTTGTTTGATTATGCTTTGCATCGATTCTATTACCTCTAATGCATCATTTCCTTCCGCTGGTAAAGCGATTTGAATTAATGTTGGTTCTTCTAGCTTGATAATGCCTCGTCCATTCAACTCTTCTAACTCTAATTCTGTTTTACCAACGATAGACCTAATTTCACTATCATCAATGAGGTAAAGTGCTAATTGTAATTTAATATTGGATAAAAGCGGTATTCTCATCGCATTTTGGCGACTAGCAGTTATAGCTAGATGAATACCTATACTCGTTCCTTCCCTTGCAATCTGAGTAATTATTTTATTGAACTCTTCAGCAAACCCAGCATCCTTCACTGCATCATAGTTATCTAACGTTACCATAATACTTGGCACTATTTCCCCACTTAATTGTTCATACATATCCATCGAAGCAACACCGAATTGACTTAAATTTCTTTTTCTTTCCTGGATTGTCAAGGTCATTAAGCGAATCCATTTATATAGCTTTTCTACCTCATCGAGTAGAATTGTTTCAGCTACATGTGGTAATCCCTTCAATGGCAACAAACCATTTGTGCCGAAATCTAGTAAATAAATATGCAATTGTTCTGGGTTATGTTGTCGTGCTAAATTCAATAGTACCGTTTGCAAGAATGTTGATTTTCCATAGCCTGGACTTGAAAATACGGCAATATGCCCGTCTTTTGTTAAATCAAGTGTCAATGGTCCTTGTGCTTGTAATGACGGTTCATCCTTCAAACCGACTGTAACTGTTAATGGTTGCTTTTCTTTCTTCCAATCCGACACAAAATTAAATAATTGTATCTGTTCCGCAATAACTCTTTCAGGTAATGGCGGCAACCATGGACGTGGTAATGCTTCGATATTCTCTGTTTCTGCATAATCATGAATATGATTTATTACTGCATCTAATTCAGTCGGTACACGTTTGATTTCATCTTTTTTATCTAGCCCACTCAAATCCTCTGTTAAAATATCGTACTGCCCTAGATCATTAATCGCATATATGGTCGTGTCGATATGCTCTTGGTCGTCTTTATCTGACACATAATCTGCCCCACTCCATGCACTTTGGAATAATTCGTAAATTTCATTGTTACCGACTTGTAAATATGCACGTCCTGGTAATGTAATTTCAGCTGCATCAGGTGTTTTTAAAATTTCTTTTGAATCACTTTCATTTTGCACCTTCAAGGCTAATTTAAATTTAGAGTTCGACCATATTTGATCATCGACTACACCAGTCGGCTTTTGTGTAGCCAAAATAAGATGGATTCCTAATGACCTTCCGATACGAGCGGTAGATACGAGTTCTTTCATAAAATCAGGTTGCTCGGCTTTCAACTCAGCAAACTCATCTGAAATTAGAAATAAATGTGGCATAGGTTCTTCTACTTTTCCCTCTTTGTATAACTTCTGATACTGATTAATATGGTTTACATCACACTCACCAAAAAGCCTTTGACGCTTTTGTAATTCTGCCTTTATAGAAGCCAATGCACGTAATGATTGAGCTTTATCTAAATTCGTAATCGTCCCTAAAAGATGTGGTAAATGTTTAAAAAGATTCGCCATTCCTCCACCCTTATAATCAATTAACAAAAATGCAACCTCATGGGGGTGAAAATTAACTGCAAGTGACAAAATGTACGATTGAATAATTTCCGATTTACCTGAACCTGTTGTACCAGCGACAAGTCCATGTGGTCCATGTGCTTTTTCATGTAAATTCAAAGCAACGATATCATCTTTCCCTCTAAGCCCTAAAGGCACAGCCATGCTCTTATATGTTTCATTTTGGCTCCAACGTTGTGCAAGAGAGAGTTCTTCCACTTTTTCAATACCATACATTTCTAAGAACGTCACACTTTCTGGAATAGAATTTTTCAAACTCTGTACATGGTTTAATGGTGCAAGCCCGCGAGACACATCTTCTTTGTCAAAATTCACCGGAAAATGATCTGGAATAAAGCGTTTATTTACTAATTCTCCCTCTTCCAAAATAATATTACCTGTTGTTCTATCTTTAATATCAACAACCGTTGTAACGTGCTCTGGTAAAGAGTGCATCACATCTTGTACAAATACAAGCGATACTCCCAAAGAACTCGAGTCTTCATTAAAATACTCCATAATTGTATGATCTAGAATTAACTTCTCATCCGTAATAAGTATGACAAAATGTGGCGAAAAATAGACTTGTTGATTCTTATTTTCCTGTTCATCTATTGTTAGCTTCCTATCTTTTAACACTTGATACATCGAATTCAACACTTGATCTCTTGACCTTTCATGATAAACAAAACCACGAACATTTAAATCTTGTAAACTTGCATGTGGCAACCATCGCATCCAATCCCATTTATGTTTTTCCTCTTCTGGAAAAATCGTAATAAATTGCACATCATGATAACTATGAAATAAAGCTAATTGCATAACTACCTGTTGAAGCTGCTCCAAAACTAATGCACGTTGCCCTATATATCCAACAGGCCCCTTCATAAGTGATGTAACTACTGGTACTTGTTCAACAGTTTTATAACTTTCATATAGATCACGTGCCATGTCTATGAGTACATCTTCTTCTTCTGTAAATTCCTCTTCTTTAAAATCGATATCAAAACTAGTATCGACATTACCTAACCCTGTTCTGAATTCTAGGAAATCATGATGATACCTTGTTTTTTCATATATCCTTGCATCCACACATAATATTTTTTCACGAATTTCCTTAATGTCTGGATAATGATAATGTAATGCATGACGTTGTTCTTCTGTAGCTTTAAATAATTCCTTTCTTTTTCGCTTTATATATGCTCGATATGTTTCATCACGTTGCTTCATATGTGCTTTATACTTTTTCACACTTTTTATGTATGTAGTAATAGAAAAAATAATGGTCGTAATTGTCATAGACAACATGACAATAATAAATATTCCGCGTGGTTGAATAATTGAGACAATCACTAATGCTGCTATCATAACAAGAGGCGGAATAATATTTCTCGCTAACTGTTCACTAGGTTTAGATGGCTTATTTGAAGGCTTAGCTATATGCCGCTTCTCATCCGGTTCACGATAAATAATTCTTGGTGAACGATGATAATCGGGATATTCTTCACTAAACCGACTATCTACATTTACTAAAGGAATTAGCTTTGTTAAAAGCTCCCTCCCTGATGTTACAACCTGAATTTCATTTTTATACACAATCATTATGATTCCTTCAAAAAAAAGATGATCCCCTAGTTCTAATTTCGCATAACTTTCTACTTTTTTATAATTATGAAAAACTTCTCCCTTTACTATCTCTAAATGAAAGTTCGTGTCTCTATTCCTTATGATTGTGAATTCCGTTTGAATCGTTGGTAGTTCGACATCATCATATGTCGAACTACCAACAGAAAATTGATGAATTCCTGCGATGTCGAACATTCGCTTTTCAGTCGAATTAATTAAATAAAAACAAATCGGCTTATCTTGATACACATAATATTGCTTCGCTTCGTCCAAAATATGCTTCCCATGTAAATAACACGCAATTCCGTCCCATTCGATCGTTAAGGTTTGTTCCAATTCTAATACGGTAACATGATGAGTCCATTCCTGTCCGATTGTAATATGCTTTGGCTCGCTATCATGTAATTGGCATTTATATAATTGATGTCCATATACGATCATGAGATTTTTTTGTGCCATCCTTTTCTCCCTCTCTACCTCAATACAAATATTTACTTACCTCATTCCTTTTTATCTTTTTCTTTCTGAGACTTCTCTTCCTTTTTACTACTATTTTGTTGTCTCTTTTTAGAATCATTATCTTTGGTCTCATTTTCTCGCTTGTCTTCATCTTTTGTTTCATTCTCTTCTTCCAGTCCATATTCTTCTCGAAGTTCCTTCAACTCTTTTGTCAATGCTTTTGTTTCCTCATCACGTTCCTCTCCACTCAAGTTAGGATCGTTTTTTATCGCTTCAAGCTTTTGAATAATTCCATACATAATTAATTGAGGGTCATCCATAAACTTCGCTATATCCAATGCCTCATCAAATTCTCCTCGACCATCGTAAATCCAATACAATAAATAATTGTCATCACTTTTTAAACTGACATTATTCATAATACTCTTTTTATCTGCATCAGACAGTTGTCCAACTTCAATATAAGCGTGTGCTAATACATATTTAGTTGCTTTTGGAAGTTTTTCAGCATTTTCTTTACGTAAAACTGAAATAACTTCTTGATAATCCGATGCGATATATTTTTCATGGGCGGATAATAACTTTTCATTATATGGATTCGTAAAAAATAGAACATATACAAGCGGCGCTGCTAACAAAATAGATGCAACGATAGCAAAAATGGATAATCTTTTAAATAATTGATGTCGTTTAGCAGGTACCATTCGCATTGTATTTTCTACTTTCTGTTGCTCTTTTACATAACTCTCATCCAAATAATGAATAAGATCATCTATATCATTCATCTCAGAAACTTGTTTTTCAAAGGTTGTTCCACGTGCTTCTTTTAACCCACCATAATAAAGTTGATCAAAACTATACTCATTCGATATAAGGGCAATACTCAAGCATTGTAATTGTTTCAAAAAATGAATTTCATCCATTTTAAAAGGCGGCAATAAATCTCGAATTCCTCGGTATACAACTAAAGGCATTAAATTATCATTAAACACGATGTTATCTGGATGAAGAAAACAACATACTCGTGTATGAAGATACTTTTTTAAACGTGCTATATTACATAATAGTCGTAACTTATCATTTCGCTCTAAAGACTGTAATTGTTCCCATTGCTTCAAACGCTTATCAATATGGAATTCAAATGTAAATGTATCTTCATCGTCTTCCACCTCTACAGGAACAAAATCTTCTCTTACTTCCGTCATTAAACGAAGTTGTCGAATATCTGTTATTTTTGTTTGGGATTTAGCGATATGTAATTGCCATTTTTCTCCTTCTATAGCAAAATCAACATTCCAACCATCATTATTTATTGTTTTTTCTTGCATCACTTTATATCCTCCATACTGTAACAACACAGTCATTTAATTTCTTATGCTTTTACAGAACCGTTAAAATATCCCCATCTGTTATCGGGTAATCTATTAACATATCATCATCTAGGATTAATATTTCTTTTGTCTTTACTTTTATTGCACATCGCATATTTTTCGGTGTTTCTAATTTTAATGTTTCCACAACTTCTATTAACAGCTGCTTAACCGACAGACGTGTTGGTATCCTTAAATCAATTTGTCTGTCATGATTAAATACAGCAAGATCGAATGTTACATCTATATGAGAATTGCTCACTTTCTCACATCCTAATTTGAAATTTTTTAAATAACATATAAATAACCCAAAAACCTATAATGGCTATCCCAGATAATCCGCTAAGCAATAAGACATCCACCCAACTTTTCCTTTCTTCCACTGCTTTCTCAGTAGAAGATTTAGGAGCTTCGTAATCAGTTGAAAACAAAGCGTCCTTTGTATCTTCTATCATTTTGTTTTTATCGAGCGATGTAGAAAAAAGAGTTGTTTTCATTTTTTGCATATTTTCATCTTGTCTCGCTTGGGATTCTTGTATCATTTCAGATACTTCTACTGTAAACAAAGTAGGAAATCGTTTCGTTAATTCAGATGTTTTATAATATCCCTCTTCATCCGAATTCCCTCGCAAAATACGGTCAATTTCCCACTGAATTTCACCTTTCTTTCGTTCCTCTGCAAACATAGGGAGTGGAATTGATAGCATGAAACAACAAATAATGACAATAATTCTATGCTCCAGCTTCATCAATGTCTCTATCACCCTCTGATTCATTCGTTCCTTTTTGCCAAACAAATAAATTTGCCAGCAATGCACCAGCCGTAATAACAATAAACCCAATTAACATATATGTGTAACCAGCATCATGTTGCATAAATTTATTAAATAAATCCTCCACATATTGTAATGGAGAGAAAGTACGTAGCAGACTATCTCCTACTGTTTTTGTACCTAACGCTTTTGTAAAAAATAAATAGAGACCTAATATGAAAAGTAGGAGAAACATCCCAACCATTTTTAATTGCCTTAATAAATATGTTGCAACAAGTAGTAATGCTAACATCGTCATCACCATCATACCTGTCCACGCAAGAATACTTCCTTGGCTTATACCTAAATAATAAGCTGATAATATGCCTAATAATAACCCTTCTAACAGACCGATACCAACCGTAATTCCCGTAATGAGACTGTTACGATCTAGAAGCGTATCTTTTGTTTTATATGGATCTATTTTTCCTCGTTTGTCGTTTATAGTTGAAATGACATAGGCGGTAAATAGCGATACGATGAACGCAATCAATACAATAAAATAAGACGTGAATGTATCGTTTTTTACAATTACACCTTCATTCTTCGTGTCTACAGGGCTAGAAAGAAATTCATACAAATCTTCATTTTTTTGTTCACCAATTCGGCTATTTTCCAATACACTCTGAAAATTCTCAGCAAAATCTTGGTCTTCTATTAATTTATTTGACATATCTACAGATAAGTTCTTTGCCTGTTCAATCAGTTCTGTTCCACTTTTTTGAATAGAATCCGCTTCTTCCTCTACCTTATCAAACGTTTTGTAAACATGTTCCGCACTGTTCATTGTGTTTAATGATTGTTCGACTAGAGATTGACTTTGGGTGAATAGAGGATCGAATTCATGAGAAATCATCATGACGGCTTCTTGCATTTCACCACTCTTCACTTGAATCGTATCTTGTTGGTCTAATAATTCTGTTGCCTTTTCTCGCCAATTTGAAATATGAAGGAGCGTAGTCTCGATATCAGTATTTAACTGCTCAGTTTCTTTTTTTGTCTTCTCAACCTTTTTGAATAAATCTTCCGCATTCGCATCTGTTTCCTGAATAAAATCTCTGTAATGATTCATTCGTTCTTGATGTGCTTCTAACGGTTTACGGACTGCATGTTTCACACTGTTAGTAATATTATGTAAAACATAATTAGAAAGTACTTCTTTTACACTAACTTCATTAAAAAGGTAATATAAAGAACTTTCTTTCACTTCCTCCTTTAAACTACCAATATCGTTTACTGTTGGACATCCATCATAACAAGCTAATTCCACATCAAAATACATTTCGTACAGCGACAATAATTGTTGGTATGGTGATAGGGATGCTTCTAATGTTTGGATTAATTCAATGGTTGAATCATCTATCACCGGGTTAGAGACTTGGTGTTCTATATGATTGTGGTGAATCTCAATCTTTTCTATTTCAGGTAGCTGTTCCGTTTCATCATGTTGACTTTCGGGTAGAGCCTCTTCTTTGTTTTCCTCTTCATTTGCTTCATCGTTTTTATTGTTTAACGATTCTTTTGTGTCGACATTATCCTCTTCATTCTGATTTAAGGATACTTTTTTCTCTTTAGTTTCCGTTAAATTTGACGTTGTTTCTTGTTGTTTTTCTTTTTGATTGGTTGTATTATCAGCTCTCTCTTGTGCACCATCACTTATATCAACTTGGTCGATTGCCCATCCCCAATCCGCTAATTCACTATACAGATCAAAATTTTCTAATTTGTTTTCAACTGTGTCCTCCAATGTGACATGTAATTGAACGGTTAATGTTCCTGCATCATTAGATGTCAATAAGACTTTTTCATGAAAACCTTCTGTAATTTCAATCGTATTTCCATTCGGTTCCGTTAATTCTAAATGATGCACGTGAAAGTGATCAGGTATATTCCTTAATACAAACGTCCTCGTTCCCTCTTCACTCTCAGGAATTTCTACTGTATCTGTTAATGTAACTCCATCACTTTTCAAATGAGTAAAATAGGACTGAATTTTACCAGAAAAGATATCGTCATCTTTACCATCCAATTGCAAATGTTCGTCGAATTTTTCCTTATCATATTTTCGTGTTAAAGATATAACATTTTTTATTTCTTGTTTCATTGTTGGCGAGAGATCCGATTGTTCGACACTCGCCTCATTCATTGTTGGTAATTGAACAATTAATTCCCTAATTTTACTTTTCATTTTTTCATCTTGGGACACAAAAAAGGAAGAAAATTCATTTGCATCATCGAATTCGTTTTCTATGATGTGAGATAATTTCTCTTCTACTTGTTCATCAATAAATCCTGAAGCAAGTGCATGATCAAGATTTTCGTTCGTCTCATTTACAATTATTAATGCTTTTTCTAACCTATGCTTCAACAGCTTTGTGTCTGAAGCTATGTTTATAAAATCTTCATCACTTTCTTCAAACTGTGATTTGATATAGGAATTCACTATTTTTAAATTCTTCATATTTGTTTCAACATCGTTTGCATGCATATTTCCGGCAAATTGTTGGAAGTCAACAGCAAAGTCGTCTTCCACCCCTGATAATAATTCGGTAATATGATTAGCCTCTTTTAAACCTGACTGATATGTTTCATCTAAATCTATTTTGCCTACTAAGCTTTCTTGGAGTGCATCCATCATTTCTTCATAATTTTCAAAGTTTCCTTTTACTGTATTCGTAGTTAATTTGATTGAATCAAATCGGTCCGTATAATTTGAAAGCGGGGTATGAATAGCTTGATTATATCTATCTGCAAAGTCAGCATCCAGGTCGATAATATCTGTTATATGATCTTGTGCATTTTGTAAATTCCCAATAATACTTGCAAAATACACATCAATAATTCTACGGTTCATATCATTTAAAATAGAGCTAGCAGTATCCTCTGCCTTCGCACGGATATTATCATTATCAGATGCATTTATTTTGTAATCTAATACTACTTTTTCAGGCTTTTCTTCATTAATCGATAATGCTTTTTCTGAAAAGTCATTTGGAATAACGATCATCATGTCGTAAGTACCCCGTTCTAACCCATTTTCAGCAATTCCACGATTCACTACATGCCAATTCTGTTCTTCATCTTTATCTAAACTCTTAACAAAGGCATTTCCAAAATCTAACTCCGTCTGATTAAAAGAAGCCCCCTTGTCTTCGTTTACTAAAGCTACATCCATCTTTGTTTTATTTGCCAAATTTTTTGATTTTGATAATTGATTGAATGATAAATAAGTTAATCCCACCGTTAATATCAAAATAAGTGCTAAAAATGTGAATAATTTTAAATAGGATTTTTTCATATGTATCATACTCCTGAATTTTTCTTTAACTTTCATAGTTATTCATTATGTAATAGGTGGAGACTGTATAAGCAGTTTTAACAAATATTAGTATGAGCTACACTTTCGTGTAGCTCATACTAATAGAGATAATTTGCGTATTGGCTATAAGATAATAGAAAGTGGGTTAACTTAAGCCAAAGTTTTGAGATAATGCTTCATCTTGCTCCTGAACTGCTTGTGCAGTTTTCTGTAGTTGAACTTGTATATCACGAAGTAGCTGTTCAAAATCATTGACCTTTGGACGTAATTGTTGGAACTGTTCATCAAAACGCTCAAACGCACGTCCTTCCCATTCGCCTCGTAATTCATCTTGAAGACCTTGAAGCTTACTCAATACATCACTAATTTGGTCAGCTCCTTCACCATAACGTTGTGCCTTTCCATGAAGTTCGTCTGGACTCATTCTAATTTGTCCTGCCATACTATTCATCTCCCTTAAAGTTATTTAAACTATAAACATATTACATATGTTATAGTTTCCTAATACATTACATCCTAGTAATATCTGAATTGAATGTCAATTCGTTTCAGAGCTGAAATAGTCTGGATTCCCTATGAATATCAACATTTTCTCAAAAATGATTATTCCTATCTATTTGCTAACATTTTCACAATAAGGCCCTTCGATTTATTTTTTTACGTTATTTTTACAATTATTAAATTCATCTGTTTAGGTACAAAAAATTATGCGAAGAACGATAAATAGATTTTAATAGAAGGATAGATAACGTAGTAAATGGTGATGTTACGATATACCCGCGCTTTGTTAGGATGGGTTTCGCTCTATCAATTAAGAGCCTCTTTTATGAAGAGAACTTTGTCTATCGATTATGGGAATCAGACGAAGGTAAGGAGTACCATTTTTTTCCATTCAATTGGTGGGTTTGTTTTTATAAATGAACGATAAACATGAGATGTATTTGGGATGAATAGTGTAGGAGGAATTAAAACAACGTATTGTTATGTTGAAAGAATGGAGTACTTAAAAAAACCTATGATTAGGAAGCTCTTCATTTTCTTTTACAGAAATAATTTTCAAACTATTATTCAGCTACCTATTTTATTAACTAAATACACTACAAATTAAAACGAGGTTCACACATGTGCAAACCTCGTTTTGTTGTTATTAGTTCATATAAGCATATTGTCAAAAAAATGATCACGCATCATCAATGACAATATACGTCGCCGCAACAGGTCCATGTACACCGACAATCAGCTTCATTTCAATATCTGCACTATTACTTGGACCAGTCACAAAGCTTACACAACTCGCAACATCTTCTCCTCGTACATTAGCTTCATGAATCTGTTTCGTAGCTTGGGTCATACGAGCTACAATGGTACTTTTCGGAATAATTGCTATATAAGTTCTTGGAAGCAAACTAATGGAACGCCCATTACATTTATTGTTCATTAACACGACAGTACCAGACTCTGCTAATGTCACATCACTAAATGTAATCCCTACATCTGCCTTTTCTGCAATAACTTGATTTTCTTTTCCTTCGTTCGCTTGCCACACATGTACATCATGTCCCTCTGCAGTTAATTGTGTAAAAAGATCATCTAGACCAAATACTTGATTACGATGATCACTAGAGGTAATAATCCTTTTTCCATCATAAGCTTCAATCGTAGACTTCAAGACCTTATTTAATTCAGCCCGAGTGGTCATCTTAAAATCTGTATGAATATCTTTACAAATATGTTTTAATTCTTCTACCAACTTATCAGGTGAATATCCCTTAAACACATCGTGTTGCGGAGTTACGCTCCACACAGGACGCTCCACTCCTTCTGTCCTCTGGTTACGTCCTAAGTTAGCTGCAACATTATCTAAAAAAGACTCCCTGTTCTGTATCGTCATGATTGCACCCCTTCTTTCTCTCGATTTTTAAACCAAGCCCTAAATGTTTTTTTTGAAGGAGCAGGAAAGTTTCGTGTATTCGTCCAGCCTTTCATTGGGCCAGGTCCATTGCTAATTTTCTCATCTTTATACCAAGGCTTTAAAGCAGTTCTAGCCATGGACGTACTCATTTTATAGGCGACTGGGGTTGACGCCCATTGTGCGAACCCTTTCATCATAACTTTTTCAGGAATAGCTGTTTTATGTCCTTCTTCGATAATAATTTCTCGATGTCGAATTAATTGTTCATGAAGTGGAATTTTCACTGGACAAACCTCTGTACATGCACCACACAAGGTTGATGCATAAGGTAAATCATGATGACTTTCGTATCCATCGAGTAATGGTGTAAGCACTGCACCAATTGGCCCCGGATAAATCGAACCATATGCATGCCCACCAACATGCCGATAGACCGGGCATACATTAATACATGCCGCACAACGGATACAGTGTAGAGCCGATTGAAATTCCGTTCCTAATATTTTTGATCGACCATTATCAACAATGACTAAATGATACTCTTCCGGTCCATCTGTTTCGCCTTCTAATTTAGTTCCTGTGATAGACGTGATGTAACTCGTTAATTTTTGTCCAACCGCAGCTCGTGTAAGTAAACTTACTAGCACATCTAATTCTTCCCATGTTGGCACAATACGTTCCATTCCCATCACTGTAATCTGAGTATCCGGTAAACTTGTGACCATTCGTGCGTTTCCTTCATTCGTCACAAATGTAATAGCACCAGATTCAGCAACTGCAAAATTACATCCCGTAATACCGATATCCGCTTCTAAAAAATCCTTACGTAATTGTTCTCTTGCAAATAATCCAAGGTCTTCTGGTATATCAGAACCTGTATAACCACGCTTTTCCGCAAAGGTTTCTCTAATTTGTTCTTTATTTTTATGCAATGCTGGGGTAACTATATGAGAAGGAGGGTCTTCATCTAATTGTAAAATCCATTCCCCTAAATCCGACTCCACTACTTCCGCACCAATATCTTCTATCGCTTTGTTCAAACCAATTTCTTCTGTTACCATGGATTTCGATTTGACAATTTTTTTAGCCTCTTTTTCTTTGATTATCTTTTGGATATATTCATTCGCTTCTTCCGCTGTTTGGGCAAAAAAGACCTTCCCACCACGTTTAGAGACATTTTCACTTAATTGATGTAAATAGTAATCAATATTTTCCAACGTATGTGTACGTATTTCCGAACCTAATGTACGCCAATCTTCCCAGTTCCCTAAGGTTTCTGCTTGCTTTTGTCGGCCACTACGGAAACGCCCTTGTGCAGACGCCACGGCTTGTCGCATAAAATCATTTTCTAATCCTTCTTGGACCCTATCTGTATAATTAGCATCTCCTATTTTGATACCCATCTTCATCCTCCATTCTATCTACTCGTTTCACGATGATTTAATATTTCTGTTATATGGGCAACCTTCACATTTTTCCCTTCTCTTTCCATCATTCCACCAATATTCATTAAACAAGCCATATCACCACCAACTAAATATTCTGCTTCCGTTTCTGTCACATGTTGTGATTTTTCTTTTGCCATAGCTGTAGAAATAAATTCATTTTTCACTGCAAATGTTCCTCCAAATCCACAACAATCTTCTTTAATCGGTAATTCGACAAAGTCTATCTCTTTCACATTTTTCAATAATTTGACAGGAGCTTCCTTCACTCCCAATATTCGTGTCATATGACACGAAGGATGGTAAGTAACTCTCTTTGGAAAAGTAGCCCCTACATCTTCCTTGCCAAGTACTTCCACAATAAACTGTGTGATTTCATAAGATTTTGCAGCAAGTGCTTTTGCCTCTTCCTCCCATTTAAGATCTCCTTTAAAAATCTTTGGATACTCCCTCAACATACCGATACATGACCCCGATGGAGCTACTACATATTTAGAATGACGAAAAGCCTTTATCATTTGCTTCATTGCTTTTTTCGCTTCTTTTACATAACCACTGTTAAATGCTGGTTGACCACAACATGTTTGCAGTTGTGGAAAATCTACCTCACATCCAAGATGCTCTAATAATTCTACTGTGTCCTTCCCTACATTTGATGCAAAAGTATCGCATATACACGTAATCATTAATGATACTTTCATTTTATTCGCCTCCACGACCTTTATTAGTCCGGTCATCATATGACTGACATTAAAATTTTTACCGATAAACCAATTCTTTTTATAAAAATATGCTTTTTTGGGTAATGAACATGACTCTTCATAGCCATGCTCATTACCTATTCAATGTTAATAATTATTATTTTTTGTCGGATAACTTAAACGAGTTCATTTGAAAAGTATTTACTATTGTAAGTATTCTTCTAAGACACTCTCGACAGCAAGAAGATGGTTACGCATTTCTTGTTCGGCTAACTTTTCATCCCGGTTTTTAATAGCTTCAAAAATACGTAAATGTTCTTGATAAAGTCTTGACATCCCTTCATCTGAATACAATAAAATCCTTCTCGTTTCCCGCATAGACTCAAGGGTAATGTCCGATACACTTGATACGAGATTTATCAACATCTTATTATGTGTCGCTCTCGCAATATCCATATGAAACTCTAAATCTGCTCGTTCCCCTAATTCTCCTTCTCCTTGTGCATCTTTCATTAATTGAAGAGACTTTTCCAGACGTATGATATCCTCCGGTGTATGCTCTTTTGTTGCTTGCACAACGGTACCAACTTCTAAAATACGCCGAACGATCGTCAATTCTTTAATATCCTCTTTTTGCATGATTAATGCCGTTGCAACTGGAAGGGAGAATGCTGTAGCATCAAAGCTTGTTATAAATGTCCCTTCTCCTTGGCGCATTTCCACAAGTCCCATTGCTCTAAGTCCACTCAATGCCTCACGTATAGCAGAACGACTTACCCCATGATTTTCGGCAAGTTTTTCTACTGAATCTAAACGATCTCCTGGAGAAAGTTCTCCTGATTTCACTCGATCTATAATAATATCAGAAACTTCTTCGTAAATTTTCTTAGGTTTAATTTGTTTATATTCCATTTCTTTTCCTCCAAACATGACCTCTCTATTAGTTTACAAGAAGTCATATCTTTTAGAAAGATATAGCGCTATATTGCCTTGTATATCTTATAGGAAAAGCATGATAATATATGCACCAATTCCAGCTAATAAACAATATAATATAGCAGGTATTAACGTTTTTCGTATAATGTCGCCTTCTTTTCCAGTTAAACCAACGACAGTGGATGCAGCAACGACATTATGTACACAAATCATATTTCCAGCCGCCGCACCGATGATTTGAAGTGCTAATATAATATGTATATTAGCCCCGGTGCTCTGTGCAATACTGTATTGTATTGGTGAAAAAGTAAGTGTAGAAACCGTAGCACTCCCGGTAATAAAGGCACCAAGTTCCCCAAGAAATGGAGCGACAAACAGCCACATCGGCCCAAAAGAATTAGCCAAAGCATTCGCTATATATTGTGGCATACTTAACAAATCATTCATATTCATTCCACTATGTGTAAACACTTGTACTAACGATAATGTAGCAAATAATGCTAATGCGGCATCTTGAATAGAGACAATCGATTCTTTTGCCGCAGTGGTAAAGTTTTTAAATGGTTTTCGTTGAATGAAAACGGAAATGATTGCTGCAAAAATTAAAATCGTTCCGGGTGAATATAAAATTTCCCAATTCGATGTAATCCCCTCTTTGCCCAATATGTTCTGCCAAGAAAAATCGATTGCAGATAATACAAATGTTTTTACAGATGGAACAATACGGGTTAATAATAGTAGCCCAACCACTACTAAATAAGGAGACCATGCTGTTAATAAGCTCATTTTTGACTTCTCATCATTTATTTGAAAGTCTTCTTTTAATGCTTCTTGCCAATTAGCATCTTTTGGAAGTAAAAAACCAATTTTCGCTGTCCAAGCTGCCACAATCAATCCTGTTAAGGAAGATAAAATAGCCACGAACTCTGGACCGAATAACCATGCATATAACAACGCCGATCCTGTATATAAGATTCCAACCATGAAAGTCCACGGTAACATTGGCCATGCATCTTTGATCGTTTTATTCTCCCCAAAAAACTTCGTCAATATAACCACGATAATGAACGGAATAAATGTTCCTGCGAATAAGTCTATCGCAGTAATATAAACTCCAATCGTTTTAAAAAATGGGATACTCGCATCAGGTAGATTACTAAGTCCAACAACTACAGGAGTACCTACTGCACCGAATGGAACCGGAGCACTATCGGCAACAAGCGCAATTGTTGCTGCTGCCATTGGATTAAATCCGAGTGCTACCATTAATGGACCCGTTACCGCTGCTGGTGTTCCGAATCCTGCCGCCCCTTCGATGAGTGCCCCGAATAAAAAGGCTACGAGTACCACTTGTACACGCATATCTGCAGAAATACTGCGAAACCCTTGATTGATACGATCCACTGCCCCAGTATGTTGTAAAGTGTTTAATAATACAATCGCACCAAATAAAATCAATAATATTGTCAGCGCTTTATGAAAGCCTTCTAGTATAGATGCTGTAATGGTTAATCCATCCATCCCCCAAACAAAATAGGCTAAGACTATTAATATGATAGCACTAAAAAACATCCCTTTTTTCGCTGGCATACGTAATAAAACCAAAAAAATAAACGGTGCAATAATAGCACTTAAGGCAACAAGCAATAACATTTCATATTCCTCCCAACATATGTTAGCGATTTCATTATTACCATTTCACTCTTTGTAAGATGATAAGCAGGTCATCAGATGACTTGATATATAGATTATAATTAATTTTAAAAGAAATCAAGTCTTTTATAAAAATAATTATATCGAGTTCATGGTCAAATAACGTGATTAAAAAATGCTTTAACTGCGCATTAACGTAGCAATACATACTTTCCCACCTTAGCATTTACAACATCGAAAAACGTGATAATTAAATAAGTAAAGTTATGATAATTTCATCGATAAATTCTTATAATTTTATAGCATTTTCTCACTTTCCATTGTCTCAATTCTATCAAAATTGGAACTATCCTATAAAAACATGAGATAAATTGGTAGCTTTGTTATAATTAAAACAGAATAATAAAGAATTCATACCGCAATCATTGTCTAAAAATAAAGGAAAGACTGAATGTCAGTATTCAACAAATATACTTTAGATGATGACGGATTGAAAGAGAAACCATTCAACCGTGTTACCATTAAAGATATTACAGATAAATGTGGTGTGAACCGAATGACATTTTATTATCATTTTGAAGATATGTGCGATTTAATTGAATGGTCACTGACGGAAAACATTCTAAAAAACTTTAAAATGGAGCACGTCTATAAAATGTGGAAAGAAAACTAATTGAAACAGAAATGAAAGAAGATCGTCAATATATGATTAAGTATATGTAATCTATAATTGTTGGTGATATGGATAAGACAATTATGTACATAATGAAACAAGAATCACAGCGATAAGTAAAAAAGATGTACTTTTTAATTTATCGTTGCTTTTTGTTTGTCATTAAAAGGCTTAAACGTTTTCTCGTAAGATATGTTTTGTATGTAAAAAATGGTCAAAAAGCTTAACAAATTACCCGAAAACCATTACAATAATTCCTTTAGGAGGGAAACGCCATTTATCTTAGAAATAAATAAAGTCAAATACACAACCCTACAGGGAAAGCTCGTTTTAGTTTAGCATTATTGCTTAGTTTACTTGGTATTTTAGGTCCACTTAATATTGATATGTATTTACCTAGTTTTCCCGAAATTACCTATGATTTACATACTAGTGCAACTCTTGTGCAAACAAGTTTAACTGCTTGTTTAATTGGGCTTGCAATCGGCCAATTAATAATTGGACCAATTAGTGATGCGCAAGGGAGAAGAAAACCTTTATTCATTGCGACATTACTTTTTGCTTTAGCTTCATTATTATGTGCGTTTGCACCAAATATCATCGTATTGATTGGGGCTAGATTTCTTCAAGGTTTGACAGCATCAGCAGGAGTTGTGTTATCACGTGCAATTGTTCGAGATGTGTTTAGTGGTAAAGAACTTACGAAATTCTTCTCACTCTTAATGGTGATTAATGCTGTTGCACCGATGATTGCACCAATGGCGGGTGGAGCTATCTTAGCTTTTGAATTTACTACTTGGAAAACTATATTTTTATTTTTAAGTTTTATCGGAATAGTGATCGTCATTATTGTGGCTATCCATTTGAAAGAAACATTGCCACCTGAAAATCGAATTCCAAGTTCGATTGGTGCAACGGTCATGACTATGGGGGATTTATTAAAGGAACGTTCCTTTATCGGATATGCATTAATTGTTGGCTTTGTACATGGTGGGAGTTTTGCTTATGTGTCAGGTACACCGTTTATTTATCAGGATATTTATGGCGTCTCACCTCAATTATTTAGTGTATTAATTTGGTATTAATGGACTTGCGATTATTACGGGAAGCTTTGTTATTGGACGGTTTGGGGAAATAATTTCTGAAAAGACTTTATTGCAAATAGCTGTATCCATTGCTTTAACCGTTACATCTGTACTCCTGATTATGACAATTATTCGAGGACCATTGGCTGCTATTGTGAGTTTAATTTTTATATACATGATTACTATGGGAATGGTCGTTACAAGTACTTTTACACTTGGAATGGAGAAGCAAGGTCATCGTGCAGGTAGTGCGAGTGCTATTTTAGGTATGTTACCATTATTGCTTGGCTCCATCTTTTCTCCACTTGCGAGCATCAGCGAAGGTTCTGCTATTCCTATGGGCGCAATATTATTCTCTACATCACTTATCGGCTTTATAACTTTTTTCTTGTTGGTTAAAAAAAGCACGTAGAAAATTAAATT
>NZ_JBBKBG010000034.1:0-27695 GCF_037892545.1 Pseudogracilibacillus sp. ICA-222130 | reverse complement strand
GGCCCTCGACGGGGATTATGAACTTTTACTAGGTTTCATGTATAATAAAAAACATATAGAGCATTCTTTGTGACGTTTATAATAGGAGGAATTGATGATGGCTGAAATGACGAAAGAATTACCGAAAAGGGAAGATGTTCCTGTTGAATTAACATGGGATTTAACTTCTATTTTTGCTACAGATGAACAGTGGGAAGAGGAATTTCAAGCACTTCAAGAAGAAATACCCAAAGTAACTGCATTTCAAGGTAAATTAGGGAATTCTGCAAATACCTTGTATGAATTATTTACATTACAGGATAATTTATCCGCACGTTTCGGAAAATTATATGCATATTCTAGGATGCGTTATGACGAGGATACGACAAATGCAACGTACCAGGCGATGAATCAACGTGCAGAAATGTTAATGACAAATTACTCCAGTTCAATGAGTTATGTAGTGCCGGAAATTATTACAATTGATAGCGAAAAAATTGCTCAGTTTTTAGAAGAGAATGAAGGACTACGTTTATATAAAAAAGTATTAGATGAAATGGAACGACAAAAAGAACATGTATTAAGTGAAAAAGAGGAAATGTTATTATCAGAGGCATCTGAAGCATTATCTACCCCATCACAAACATTTGGCATGTTGAACAATGCTGATTTAACATTTCCATTAATTAAAGACGATAAAGGAGAAGAAGTTGAGCTAACACATGGACGTTATGTTAACTTTTTAAAATCAGACAATCGCCAAGTTCGTCAAGATGCTTTTAAAGCGATGTATGATACATTCGGGTCCTTTAAAAATACATTTGCTACAACTTTAAGTGGAAATATTAAAACAGATAATTTTTATGCGAAAGTACGGAAGTATGACTCAGCAAGGCAATCGGCTTTAGATAGCAACAATATTCCTGAAAAAGTGTATGATCAATTACTTGAAGCAATTCATGAAAAACTTCCATTATTACATCGATATACAGAATTACGTAAAGAAGCTTTAGATTTAGATGAAGTTCATATGTACGATATTTACACACCGCTTGTGAAAGGGGTTAAAATGAATTTTACCTATGAACAAGCACAAGACATCGTTTTAAAGAGTTTAGCACCGTTAGGCGAAGAGTATGTTGCTATTGTTCAGGAAGCATTCGATCATCGTTGGATTGATGTGGTAGAAAATAAAGGAAAACGAAGTGGAGCCTATTCATCTGGTTCATACGATACAAATCCATTTATTTTATTAAATTGGCAAAATAAACTAGATGATATTTACACATTGATACATGAGTTAGGTCACTCCGTCCATAGTTATTATACGAGAAAAAATCAACCGTACCGTTATGGAAACTATTCGATTTTTGTAGCAGAAGTAGCATCGACGTGTAATGAAGTATTGCTAACAGAATACTTATTAGATCATTTAGAAGATGAGAAAGAAAAGTTATTTGTGTTGAATCATTTCTTAGAAGGATTCCGTGCAACCGTGTTCCGTCAAACGATGTTTGCAGAATTTGAGCATGATATTCATGTACGTGATCAAAACGGAGAACCTTTAACAGCTCAATCGTTAACAGAAATTTACTATGAATTAAATAAAAAATATTTCGGGCCAAATATTATGATTGATGAAGAAATTGGATTGGAATGGGCACGTATTCCTCATTTTTATTACAATTATTACGTATATCAATATGCAACGGGTTTTGCTGCTGCAACATCGTTAGCAAATCAAATACTAACAGAAAAAGAAACAGCAGTAGAACGATATATCAATTATTTAAAGGCTGGAAGTAGTGACTTTCCGATTGAAGTACTCAAAAAAGCAGGTGTCGATATGACGGAAAAAGCACCCGTTTTATCTGCATTAGCGGTATTTGAAGAAAAGTTAAATCAATTTGAATCATTATTAAAAGCTTAAAATAAAGTTAAAATTTGTTTCCCTTAAGATAAACAGATTCTATGGACAAATCTGTTTTTCTTAGGGGATTTTTTATCTCAAAAGAACTAGTCATCGTTTTGGAAGATGATCGATGATTGCTAATTATTATACTAGTTGACCCCTACATAAAAGTATAAACAGTGTCATATGATATGGGTATAGTTGCATAACGAAAAAAATATGCTAATATAGTTGTTACAAATGTGTGAATAATCAAAAAATAGAAAGGAGTGTACAATAGGATAAATAAGAAAAATTAAATAGGAGGGAATTAGTTTGAATGCAATTCTTGTAGCAATCATTGGAATGGTCGTCTTAGCCTTAGGGTATCGCTATTATTCAAAGTATATTGCAGAGAAAATCTTTAGACTAGACCCGAATTATAAAACACCAGCACATCAATTTAATGATGGCGTAGACTTTGTGCCGACAAATAAATTCGTTTTATGGGGACATCATTTTACGTCTGTAGCAGGAGCGGCGCCTATTTTAGGACCAGCGATTGCAGTATATTGGGGATGGTTACCTGCATTACTTTGGGTATTGTTAGGAACTGTTTTTGCCGCAGGGGTCCATGATTTTGGAACATTGGTATTATCTGTTCGAAATAAAGGACAGTCTGTTGGAACCATTGCTGACAAATTAATTGGACAACGTGCAAAGATTTTATTTCTATTTATTATTCTTATTTTAGTATTGATGGTAAATGCCGTATTTGCTTGGGTAATTTCTAATTTATTTATTACATATCCATCTAGCGTTTTACCTGTATTTATTCAAATTCCATTGGCAGTATGGATTGGATATGCCGTGTATAAACGTCAGAAGAAAATGTTAGTACCTTCTCTAATTGCATTAGTTATTATGTATGTAGCGGCAATTTTAGCGAGTAAATATCAATTTTTACAAATTGACCTTGTCCGTTATATGGGAGGAGAAGAAGGGACTGGTTTATTCGGTCTATCAACAGTTGGAACCGCATTTTTTATATGGATTATGATTTTAATGATTTATGTGTATATTGCATCAACTTTACCAGTATGGAAATTATTACAGCCAAGAGATTTTATTAATTCACACCAACTAGTCGTCGGTTTAGGAATTTTATATTTAGGTTTATTATTTACGAATCCGACCATTTCTGCACCGGTCACAAATTCGGTAGATGACAAACAATGGTTTCCACTTTTATTTATTACCATTGCATGTGGTGCCATATCAGGGTTCCACGGTCTAGTGTCATCTGGTACTTCTTCTAAACAATTAGATAAAGAAACGGATGCTAGAATGGTAGGTTATTTAGGTGCTGTAGGGGAAGGGATTTTAGCACTTATTTCTATTTTAGCTGTAGCAACATTATTTTCTAGTAAGGAAGAGTTCTTAGGGACGTATAGTAGTTTTGCTGAAGCGAATGGAACTGGTTTAGGAAATTTCGTATTAGGAGCTGCAAATTTAGCTGAAGGATTAATGATTCCAACTGAAATTGCGACGACCATTGTGTCGATTATTGTCGTAAGTTTTGCAGCAACGACATTAGATTCATCTGTACGTTTAATGCGTTATATTATTGCGGAACTTGGAATGGAGTACAATATTCCAGCCTTAGAGAAAAAACATGTTGCAACGACTGTAGCCGTTGTTTCTAGTGCAGCACTTGTGTTATTACCTGAAGGTCCAAATGGATTTGGATCAGGGGGGTATGTTTTATGGCCACTATTTGGAACGGCGAACCAATTATTAGCTGCGATTAGTTTATTGCTAGTAGCAGTTTGGTTACAACGATTAGGACGTAATTATGTTCCGGTACTTGTACCGATGTTTTTCGTTTTAGGTACAACTTTAATTGCGATGTTTCAACAAGTCGTGTATGAATGGTCTTGGATAGGCTCAGATCAAAATAATTTATTATTTGTTTTCGGAGCGATTATTTTTGTTTTTGCTATTTGGATTTCTTTAACGGCATTTTCTGCTTTACGAAAAAATGATGGTACATCTATTGATCAAGATAAAATAGGATAAAGAGACTGCTTTTACAGTCTCTTTTTTCCATGAATAGGGTGAAAAAAATGTTGGATAAATTAAAAAAGCTTATTCAGTATTATGAGGAAGTTATCAGTTTACCACATAAAGGGGAAATTGCGAGAGAATTAAGAGATGAGGATGATATTTTTTTCTTACTTCTATATTCAGAAATGATTGGCATTCCGAATCCGGTTTATTATTATACATTAGAATTATATCCGTATATGTTAGAAGAATTTCATGATTGGCATTTACGAATGGGGATGGACCACTCACCATTATCAGGCTTTCGTTGTTGTTAAAGGGGGGAATAAGATGGTAGATAAAAAAATCGTATTTATTGGCGGGAAAGGTGGTGTAGGAAAATCTACAACATCCGCGGCATTGGCTTGGAAGATGGCAAAAGAACAAAAGAAAACATTACTCGTATCGACAGATCCTGCCCATAATACCGGGCATATTTTTCATAAAAAAATAGGTCCGAAAAAAACAAAAATAAATGATTATTTATATGCGATAGAAATTGACCCTGCATATGAAACGAAAAAATATATTGAAACTGTGAAAGGAAATATAAAGGGGGTCGTTAAGCCGACGATGATGGAAGAAGTGCATCGACAACTGGATACGGCACAAGCATCACCGGGAGCGGATGAAGCTGCCTTGTTTGATCGTCTCATATCCATTATGATAGAAGAGAGTGAGGCATTCGATAAAGTTATTTTTGATACAGCTCCGACTGGACATACGATTCGTTTATTGTCTTTACCTGAAATAATGGGAATATGGATTCAAGGTTTATTAGAAAAACGTCATAAAACGAGAGAAAATTATACTCGATTATTACATGATGGGGAACCGATAGATGATCCAATATTTGATGTATTACAAGAAAGACAAGCTAAGTTTAAACGAGCGCGTGAAATCATGTTGAATGGGGATGAAACAGCATTTATGTTTGTACTCAATCCAGAAAAATTATCGATTGTAGAAACAGATAATGCGATTCAATTATTAAAAAAATATGATTTAGTTGTATCCACATTAATTGTTAATCGAGTACTTCCCGATGTGGAAGATGGAACGTTCTTTCAGCAAAGAAAAAAACATGAACGACAATATCTACAACAAATTGAAGAGATGTTTACACGTGAGAAATTAATGTATGTACCATTTTTTTCACACGATATGAATGATTCAACACATTTAGAACAATTTGCATCTTATTTACAATAAGGAAAGGTGATAAATATGAAAGCATTAGTATTACAAAACGGACAATTACATGTACGAGAAATAGAAACACCGGTACTTGGACCAGATGATGTCTCTGTTCAATTAAAAGTTGCAGGATTAAATAGACGTGATTTATATATTCCGAGTCGAGTCGGAAATGAAGATACACCGTTAATTTTAGGATCGGATGGTGCAGGAATTGTCGATGCGGTAGGAGAAAACGTGACAAACTGGAAGCCTGGAGATGAAGTAATCATTAATCCAGCATTACGGTGGGATAAAAATAGTGATGCACCACCAGTAGGTTTTGATATTTTAGGAATGCCTGATCACGGAACGATAGCCGAAAAAATTGTCATTGACAAAAAACAGTTACAACATAAACCAGCATATTTATCATGGGAGGAAGCGGGCGTATTAGCTTTAGCGGCTTTAACTGGTTACAGAGCGCTCGTCACAAAAGGACAAGTAAAAGAAGGCGAAACCGTATTTATTCCTGGTGCAGGTAGCGGTGTAGCAACTTATATCATTCAATTTGCAAAAGCGCTCGGTGCGAAAGTAATTGTCACTTCTAGAAGTGCACGGAAGCGTGACGCGGCATTAGAAATTGGCGCAGACATTGCGATAGATACGAATGATGATTGGGTAGGAGCACTTCAAAATGAATCAATAGACCTTGTAATCGATAGTGTTGGAAGGGCGACATTTAACCGATCTTTAGATGTATTGCGTCATGGTGGAAGAATGGTTGTTTTCGGTGCAACGACAGAAGATATCGTTAACATTGATATTCGAAAATTTTTCTATGCACAGCAACAAATAATAGGATCGACAATGGGTTCGAGGGAAGAACTAGAGGAATTATTAACTCTGATGGAAGAAAAGAAAATTCGTCCGGTTGTTGGTCATACATATGAACTAGATCATGTAAAAGAGGCGATGGAACTATTAGAAATGAATGATCAATTTGGGAAAATTGCGATTGCAATAAGTTAATGTTAACAAAAAATGTATGTAAAGGTTTTGGAAGGTTACGATACAAAAAATATTAAAACGAAAGTGAATGAGAAAAAGGAATTTCAGTAAATTCATTTTTACTGGAATTCCTTTTTGTGCATTTGAAATCCCTCTAGGTAAGGAAAGAAGGTAGTTGCAAGAATACGGCCTGAAGTTGCAAGAATATGTGCCAAAGTTGCAAGAATACGGCCCGAAGTTGCAAGAATACGGCCCGAAGTTGCAAGAATATAACCTAAAGTTGCAAGAATGCGTGTGTGGATGTGGTGCATCAAGGAGATCGTTCAGTGTCCCTTTTAGGCTATGGTCGGTCACAACATCTTTCAGCCACAGTATATGTATGAACGTGAAAGCTTTTATTGTTTTGGTTTAAAGAATATCGCGGCAAAGACACCGAATATGATTGCTGCAGATATACCTGCACTCGTTACTTCGAATATTCCCGTAATAACGCCGATAATTCCGTGTTTTTCTGCCTCTAAAAGAGCACCATGTACGAGTGAGTTTCCAAAGCTTGTAATCGGAACAGTAGCACCAGCTCCAGCAAAATCAATTAAAGGTTCATACAATCCAAAACCATCTAGTAGTGCACCGACAATGACAAGTGTCGTTAATGTATGGGCAGGAGTTAATTTGCCAACATCCATCATTAATTGACCGATCACACATATAAGTCCACCGACGATAAATGCCCAAAAGAATAACATATCTTCACTTCCTTTCGATAGAAACGGCATGTGCAATAGATGGGATGGTTCGCTTTTGTTGGACTGTTAATGGGGAATGAAGGGCACCAGTCGCAACGAATAATAATTTATTTATTTTATTTACCTTCATTTGTTCTAAAAAATACCCATATGTTACGACAGAAGAACAAGCAGCACCACTACCACCAGCTTGCATGTTTTGTTCTTTTTTATATAAAAAATCACCACAGTCAATAAATTGATTCGATTGAAATGTAATATGATGTTTTTTTAATAAATCTTCTGTTAAAGCACGTCCAACTGCTCCTAAATCACCAGTTACAATCTTATCGTAATAATTTGCATCAATTTGACGGTCTTGTAAGTGTTGACGAATGGTATCTACGGCTGCTGGAGCCATGGCAGCTCCCATATTAAATGGATCAGTCATTTCATAATCCATTACTTTCCCAATAGTTGCCGAGGTGATTGCCAATCCTTGCTTTTCCTTTCCTAAAAGAATTGTTCCTGCACCGGTAACCGTTCGTTGTGCAGTAGGTGGAATTTGACCACCATATTCATTTGGAAAGCGAAATTGTCTTTCGGTTGCAGCATAATGGCTTGCCGTACCTGTTAATATGTAATTGGCTCCATTTTGCTCTAACATCATAGCTGCTAAAGCTAATCCTTCCGTAGATGTTGCACAAGCACTATATAAACCGAAATAAGGAATATTAAGCTTTTTGGCAGCGAATGTAGTTGGTGTAATTTGATTGATTAAATCGCCACTAATGAAAAATTGAATATCTTTTTTCTTCACAGGCGACTTTTTAATTGTATAATCAATTGCTTTCGTTAATAATACTTCTTGTGCACGTTCATATGAATCTTCATCGACGAACATATCTTCGAACGATTCATCAAAGTGTCCATTTAAATTGCTTATTGCTTCTTCTTTTCCTACGACAACCCCACTGCTTACAATGACTGGGTAGGAAGAAAAAGTCCACGTACTTTTCCCGGTTATCATATCATTCACCTCAAATAATGCCTATCATTTGTAATATGGTTTTAAACAATGCGATTAAAAAAGCTGAAAAAACTCCGTAAACGATAACAGGACCTGCTAATTTCAACATATTTGATCCAACACCTAAAATAAATCCTTCTGGTCGATGCTCAATAGCGGAGGAAATAACGGCATTTGCAAATCCTGTAACAGGTACCGCAGTTCCTGCTCCAGCGAATTGAGCGATTTTTTCATAAAGACCAAATCCTGTTAGAAACATCGTAATGATAATGAGGGTTGCAACCGTAGGATTTCCAACCGTTTTTTCTGTAAAGTCAAAATAATGTATATAAAAAGTTGCTATACATTGCCCGATGAAACAAATAAATCCGCCAATTAAAAACGCTTTGCAACAGTTGAGGAAAATCGGACGTTTCGGTTCATGTTCTTTCGTCTTTTTTTCATATGCTTCATATTTAGATTGTTTATTCGACATACTTCTTCCTCCAAATTATGTTTGTTCTTTTGAAAGTTTTTTTAATTCTTCGATTCGTTTGCCGAGCTGTTCATTTGTTATATTGTTGTTTTCAATTTGTTCTTCTAACTTTTTCAATTCAATGACGAGCTTTTCAT
Source organism: Pseudogracilibacillus sp. ICA-222130 (assembly GCF_037892545.1). Lineage (NCBI taxonomy): Bacteria > Bacillati > Bacillota > Bacilli > Caryophanales > Bacillaceae > Pseudogracilibacillus > Pseudogracilibacillus sp. ICA-222130. The sequence goes on along the minus strand of NZ_JBBKBG010000034.1, from coordinate 19,165 downwards.
CAGAAACAACTGTGACATTAAAGTTTTTATATTTGTTGTTAATTTTTTTACGAACATCTTTTTCGATATCCTTTAAATTAAACCGTTGAAAATTATCTACTTCAATTGCGATGAATAACTCATCCTTATAATTAACTGCGCGAACACGTGACAATGCTTCTTCTTTGCTTAAAAATTGTTTCGCGTCCATTGCAGGTTGTTGATCTGTCATTCCTTTAGATGATAATTTCATTAATGATAATGGGTCACTACGTGTCGGTTCTAAATTAGTTGGTTGTTTATCGTTCATACAGCCAGAAAGAGTAATAAACAATAAAGATAGCGATAAAACAAATATTTTTTTCATTTCATATACACCTTTTCTCCTTTTGTTTGTATGTTTATATTGTTCGAATGGCTGAATTTTATGCGATAATTTTAAAAAATGGATTGAATATTGACAAGTGACTATAATTGACATACTTTAGTAAGAAGGAGGAATCGTTGATGAAAACATTTAAATTAAAAGATTTAGAAATAGTGGCAAATGAAGAAGATGGTATTGCCCAAAAGAAAATAAAAATTCATGATGGATTAGTTATTAATCGAGAAGATGAAATTGGTTGGCTTGTCGAAGCTTTTGTAGATCGTTCTTATAAACCTTATTTCGAAGCGATTAAACATATTGAAGAGATTATGATTCAAGCAAAAATAACACGTGTAGATAATGATCCTGCATTTTTCATTACTGAAATCATTAGTATTAATGACATCGGTGAAGATAAATTAAATGTCTTGTTCCAAGGGAAAGTAGTCGATAATAAAAGCCGGATTGAAGAAATGCTACGAGAGATTTTAAACCAAGGATATCAAGGAGAATCTTTATTGAAAAAGTTTAAGGAAATGATATAAAATAAAGGAATATTATAAAGAAAAGTAAGGTGCAAAAGGATGGCAGATGAACAAAAAGTATTGAATAAATTACATAAATTATCTCCTGCACAGTTATTGATCATTTTTTATGGTTTGGCAATTATATTTTCAACGATTCTTTTATCATTGCCTGTTGCGTACAAAGAGGGCGTCCATATTCCTTTTATTGATATTCTATTTACGGCAGTTAGTGCTGTAAGTGTAACAGGGTTAACTACCATTTCTGTAGGAGATAGTTTCAGTACGACAGGTATCATTTTTATCGCGATTATTTTACATTTAGGTGCAGTAGGTATCATGACAGTAAGCACATTCCTATGGTTAATTATCGGGAAGAAAATCGGTTTATCTGAAAGACGCCTTATTATGCAAGACCAAAATCAAACGACTTTTGGTGGGATGGTACATTTAATTAAACAAATTATTTTAATTGTTTTATTATTTGAAACAATCTTTGTGCTTTTATTAGGTACCTATTATATCCCGTATTTTCCAACGATGAAAGATGCGTACTTGAATGGTTTTTTTAGTACGATTAGTGCTTTATCAAATGCGGGTTTTACGTTAACGAATGATTCTTTTATGCCCTATGCAAATGATTATTTCGTTCAGTCCGCAATTATGTTTTTAATTATATTTGGTGCAATTGGATTTCCAGTATTAGTCGAAGTAAAACAATATTTGTTTTTAGATAAAAAGGGAAAAAGACAATTTCGTTTTACCTTATTTACAAAGGTAACATCGATTACGTTTTTTAGTTTAATTATAATAGGGACTATTTTTATTTATTTATTTGATCGATCAAATTTTTTTCAAGGCAAGAGTTGGCATGAATCTTTGTTTTATGCATTATTTCAATCTGTTACAACAAGGAGTTCTGGGCTCTCGACGATGGATGTATCCATGTTATCAGAAACAAACCATTTATTTATGTCATTTTTAATGTTTATTGGGGCCTCGCCTAGTAGTGCTGGTGGGGGAATTCGCACAACTACATTTGCACTCGTTGTCATATTTTTACTTACTTTTATTCGTGGTGGTAAAAATTTAAAATTATTTAATCGAGAAGTATATGAGGAAGATTTACAAAAAGCTGTAACAGTGATGATTGTGGCGATTATGATGGTCTTCGTAAGTTTAATTGTATTATCGCTTATCGAAGAAGCTTCCATATTATCTTTATTTTTTGAAGTAACTTCCGCATTTGGTACGGTAGGACTATCTCTAGGGATAACAGAAGAGTTATCTTCTTTAAGTAAATGTATTTTAATGATTTTGATGTTTATTGGGAGAGTTGGGATTATTACATTCCTTTTAACATTTAGAAAATTAGCAACGAATGAGGAGTTCATACATTATCCGAAAGAACGAATTTTAATCGGATAAAATAATATAAAAGCTTTATTATTTATTAGAAAATTGATATGATATAATTGTAATTTGTAGGTTATCATTATTCAAAGCAGAAAGGGTGCTTCTATTATGTTAGTTACAATCTTTGGAATTGCGTGTTTAGCATTTGGATTACTAAATATAGGGTATTGTTTATTTGATCATGAATAAAAGGAAAGGTTAGGTTTCGTAACGAATGTTACAAAATCTAACCTTTTTTATCGAACTAGCTCAATATTATCGAATGGATATATAATGAAAGCTGATTTGCCTGTTATTTCAGAACGGTGAATTAAACCAAGTTCGTGTCGACTGTCTAAACTAACGGGACGATTATCACCCATCACAAAATAATAATCTTCAGGAATCTCTATCGGTCCAAAGTCACCAGTTAAAATTTCTACATCACGGGTTACATAAGAAGATGATAAAGCTTCTCCATCAATATAAAGTGTATAATCTTTCATTTCAATCGTTTCATTTGGCATGCCAATGACCCGTTTCACATAGTTTTTATCATCATGTTCAATAATGACAATATCACCACGATGAGGGTTTGCAACTAAATAGGAAAATTTATTAATAATTACTCTTTCACCATCTTCTAATGTAGGGTACATACTATTACCATCTACAATAGAGGTGGAAAAAATAAAAGTTCGAATGATAAAGGCAACAATTATAGCAATGATGATTACTTTTAACCAACCGTACCATTCATTGCGAGCAGTGGAGTTAGCCATACAGGACATCCTTTCTTATGTACATACGTTAATAATATAACATAGCATTTTTCTAGTTACGAGTAATTCGTTTAAATAAGATCATGGAAAATATTAGAAATTATAGGGAGAGAAAGTAAGTATGTGTATCACGAAAGACACGCTATTACACCATATTGAACGATATCGAAATGATTTAATCGAAATCGTTCAATTAAAAGGAATGACAAGTGAAGAGGCAATTGAAAAGAGCCAAGCACTCGATCATTTATTAAATCAATATAATCAGTATTTCAATGAAGAGAGTCAACAACGTTAACTAACACATATCGTTTTATTGTATGACTCTCTTTTTTCTATTGGCAAGTGATGGTAACTCAATTAAAATCACCGCAAGAATTATACACCCCATTCCAACAATTTGAAGTATTGTAAATGGTTCCGTAAAAATAAAAATCCCAATTAAGGTGGCAATGACAGGTTCCATTGTGGATAAAATAGCAGCCTTAGATGCTTCAATAAAGGAAAGACCATATGTATATAAAATATAAGCTATTGCCGTTGGAACGAAGCCCAATCCTAGTGCATATAAATAAACATCAGGTTGAAGGAGAAGTGTTCCTTTTTCACGAAACGGAAAAAAAGGAATTAACACTATCGCACTAACGAGAAAAGTATATGTAGTAATGGTTAAACTATCATAATATTGTAATGCAAATTTACTAAAAATACTATACAATGCATAACCTAAACCAGAACATAACCCAATGATAATCGTCATGATTGGAATTGTTTTATCTTGAAGGGGAAAAAATTCTACCACAAGTATAATGCCGATACATGTGCATAATAATGATAAAACTTTATTTTTTGTAATTTTTTCATGTAAAACAATGAATGAAATAATAATGACAAATGCAGGGCCAGTATACAATAAAGCAGCAGATACTTGTACTGTAGATAGCTGAATGGTTTTAAACATACAGTAATTAAAAAATGTAATACTAAACACACCTGTACCGATAAAATACTTTATATGTGAAATACGTTGCAACTTCAAACTTTTATTAGAAGTGAGTCCAGTAAAAACGCATAAAATGATTGCGGCAACTGTCACTCGAATTGTGACCACTTCCATCGGGGTGAAACCAGCTTCATATAAATTTTTCACAAAAAAGCTAATCGTTCCCCAAAGAAATGCTCCTACTAATACAAATAACGTTCCACGATTCATTCTTTTGCTCCTTAATTATATTTTGAAGGGAATTTTTTTGTTGGAGGCCATTCCATTTTTCCGAGAGAAGAAGGAATGTAAAAGGATGAATGTTTTTTATTTCTCATTCTTTTTTTATTCGTATCGTTTCTTCGGTTCGTTGATGGATCATTCCATTCAATATATTGGTAAATAATATTTTTTGCTCGTGATAAAGACATCTTGGTACGAGGATTTCGGTAATGATCATCCAATGAGCCCAGATGTTCTAACGTTTTGAAGTCTTCCTTTTTTGGAGGTAAATGAAAGTAGTAGTTTTCCACTTGAATTAATAAAATGGAATGTTGATTACTAAGTTTCGGATTGTTTGAAAAATGCAGGCCAATTTTTTTTGCATTTCCTTCATCAAGTAATTTTTCGATTGTTTTCTTTTTGATGAAATATAAATGTTGTGGTTCTAGAGCTGTTTTCGCATGTTTATTTATAGTAAATAAAGCTTTTGCAATTTCCATTGTAGTTATTTGTTCCTTCAATGTAATCCTCCTTTTCATTTGTGTATATTAAGATTACACAAAAAAGCGCTTTCTTGCAATATATATCAAATGAAAAAATATGGTTTTATGTCGTGTGATAAAATTTTATGTGTGGTACACTATAGATAAAGAGATTTTTTTTAAAAAAACGTTACAATGAAATCGTTTTCTTTCTATGTTGTAGTTGAATTGGACGTACAATATTAAGGTAGGAAACTAATAGACAGAGGGGTTGCTTTACATGAGTATGACACAAAAAGATAGAGAAATTGATAATATTTTAGTACGTGATTTAATGATTCCATCTGAAAAGGTAGCACATGTGCAATTAAATAATCCTTTGGAACATGCATTACTCGTATTAATTCGTTCAGGATATTTTGCTGTACCAGTATTAGATACATCATTTAAATTAGCTGGTTCCATTAGTAAAACAGTTATTTTGGATCAAATTTTAGGGGTAGAGACATATGAAATGGAAAGGCTGTCCGAATTGAAAGTGCATGAAGTAATGGATGAATTAGTAAGTATTCATCAAGAAGAACCATTTATTAACGGCCTGAAAGCAGTGATTGATTCACCATTCGTCTGTGTAGTAGATGATGATGGATATTTTGTTGGTATATTAACGAGAAGAGCGATCTTGAAAACATTGAAAAAAGATTATTATCAAAAACGAAACCAACATTAATATCGAAAGGAAATGAACATTAATTAGATGGATGATCAGTTAAAAAGGCCTTTTATACTTGCGGCGGTCATGTTAGGGATGTTTTTATCCGCAATAGAGGCAACAATTGTAGCGACAGCGATGCCAAGCATCGTTGCAGATTTACAACATTTTTCGTTATATAGTTGGGTGTTTTCTGCATACTTATTATCATCAAGTGCAACCGTTTTACTTTTTGGTAAATTAGCAGATATGTATGGAAGGAAACCAATCTATTTATTTGGAATTTCTATTTTTTTAATTGGCTCCTTATTTGCTGGTTTTAGTGTTTCAATGTGGTCACTCATCGGATGGCGTTTTATTCAAGGGATTGGTGCTGGAGCGATGATGCCAATTGCAACAACAATCGTTGGAGACATTTATTCCAAAGAAGAGCGTGCCAAAATACAAGGATATTTATCTTCTGTATGGGGGATATCAGCAATCATCGGTCCTTTGATTGGTGCGTTTTTCGTTGATTTTTTAAATTGGCAATATGTGTTTTGGATGAATATTCCGATTGGATTATTATCGATGTTAGGAATCGGAATATTTTTAAAAGAGACGAAAGTAAAAGAAAAACAATCAGTTGATTTATTTGGTACAATAAGTATGATGATTGGCATTACCCTTTTTATGTACATATTAGTGGAAGGTGGAAATTCATTACCATGGAATTCGGTGCCATTTTATCTCGTTCTTGGTGGTTCTATTGTCGCTTTATCGATGTTTTTTATGAAGAGTAAAAAAAGAAATTCAATGATAGCAAAATCAATTTGGTCATATAAAACTATTCGATTAGCGAATATCGCCACATTTATAACTGGAATCATTATGATAAGTGTATCGAGTTATTTACCAACCTTTGTACAAGGTGTATTAGGAAAGTCGGCTTTAATCGCAGGGTTTACGTTAACGACAATGTCTATTGGATGGCCGATTGCATCTGCATTATCTGGTCGATTATTATTAAAAATTGGATATCGTACAACGACATTAATTGGTGGGTTGTTTTTAATAATAGGGACCATTTTATTTATTTGTTTGCCCATAGGACAATCTATTTGGATCGCTAGTTTTGGGTCTTTTTTCGTCGGTGTAGGAATGGGATTTACGAGTACGGCTTTTATCGTGCAAATTCAATCGACAGTAGCATGGAAAGATAGAGGGAGTGCGACAGCATCGAATACCTTTATGCGTTCATTAGGAAGTGCTGTCGGTGTCGCACTGTTTGGTGGAATATTAAACAATGAAATTAATCGGCAAACGATGCAATCGCCTGCTGATGAACAATTAAGTGTAGATGATGTGGATTTACTATTACAAGAGGATAAAATGGCTTCATTATCAAAAGAGGCGATCCATATATTACAAAATGGGTTATCGAATGGATTACAATATATTTATGTAGGTATTTTTATTTTGGCCATTATCACACTTATTTGTATATATTTATTACCAAAAAAAGAAGAAAGTTAGGAAGACGGTGTAGAAAATGAAACGGGAATTTGCTGTAATCGGCTTAGGACGGTTTGGTGGAAGTGTTTGTGAAGAATTAAGTTTAGAAGGAATGAAAGTATTAGCAATTGATAAAAATGAACATAGAGTAAATGAATTTAAAAATATTGCTTCCCACGCGGTAATCGCCGATTCGACAGATGAAGGTGTATTAAAAGAGTTAGGCATTAAAAATATGGACCATGTTATCGTTGCAATCGGCGATAATATAGAAGCGAGTATTTTAACGACTGTTATTTTGGATGATTTAGGAGTCGAAAAAATTACAGTGAAAGCTCAAAGTGACTATCATGCAAAAATTTTACATAAAATCGGTGCAAATCAGGTCGTTCATCCAGAAAGAGATATGGGGAAGCGTATCGCTCATAGTATTATTTCAAGTAATATATTAGATTATTTAGAGCTATCGGATGACTATAGTATGGTGGAAGTTGCAGCGAGTAAAAAAATGCAAGGAAAAACATTGGTTGATTTAAATATTCGTGCAAAATTTGGGTGTAACGTAGTTGCGATTAAAAACGGTAAAGATATTAACGTATCACCGACTGCCGATTATAAAATTAATTATGAAGATACGTTAATCGTCATTGGGGCAGATGACGACATTTCGAAATTTGAAAAGCATTATGTAATTGATTAATATAAATCATCACATGTCTTCATTTAGTTCATTCATAAAAAGTACTGTTTATCTTTTCGCGCATAAACAGTACTTTTTTCGTTATAGTTCGTCGTTAATGGAGGTTAACGTAACTTCCAAATCACCAATAGGTGGAAATTTTTCATCCGTATGATTAAAAAAGACATTAGTGGAAAGGAAAATCCACTAATGTCTTTTATTACTTTTTCATTCGAAAACGAAAATTTATACTTCCATAATGATCGGTAAAATCATCGGACGACGCTTCGTTTTCTCATATAGTAACGGTGCAATCGTATCGATAATTTCATTTTTAATTTCAGACCATTTACTCGTTTTACGTTGCATAATTTTATTTAAATGTTCTGCAACAAGTTTTTGTGCCTCATTAATTAAATCTTCAGATTCACGCATATAAACGAATCCTCTTGAAATAATATCTGGTCCAGCAGCGATTTCGAAGTTTTTCATATTGATGCTTACAACGACAATGACTAATCCTTCTTCTGAAAGAATTCGACGGTCACGTAAAACAATATTTCCGATATCACCAATACCACTACCATCTACGTAAACAGAACCTGAAGGAACACGTCCAGCAATAGCTGCTGTATCTTTTCCTAAAGCTAAAACATCTCCATTATCCATGACGAATGTATTTTGTTCTTCTACGCCACATTCTACGGCATGTTTCGTATGTGTTACTAACATAGAATATTCTCCATGGATAGGCATGAAGAATTTTGGTTGCATTAAACGTAGCATTAATTTTTGCTCTTCTTGGCTACCATGACCCGAAGTATGAACCTTACTTAATGGACCGTGAATGACATTTGCCCCTGCACGCATCAATTGGTTAATTGTGCGGCTTACACTTATATTGTTACCAGGGATTGGTGTAGAGGAGAATACAACAGTATCTCCAGGAGCAATAGAAATTTGTCGATGTGTACCATTTGCGATTCTAGATAAAGCGGCCATTGGCTCACCTTGAGAACCAGTACATAATACTGCAATTTCATTTGCAGGATAACGATTAATCTGGTTTGTCTCGATAAATGTTTCCTTCGGTGCATTAATATATCCTAATTCACGACCGATTTCAATCGCTGATTCCATACTTCTACCGATAATTGCAACTTTACGGTTATATTTAACAGCTGCGTCTACAACTTGTTGTAATCGGTAAATATTGGAAGCAAATGTAGCGAAAATTAATCTTTCATTAGAACGTGCAAAAAGATCGTAAATATTTTCTTTGACAACACTTTCTGAAAGTGTAAATCCAGGTACTTCACTATTCGTACTATCGGATAGTAAACAAAGTACACCTTCTTTACCAATTTCCGCCATCTTCGCAATGTTTGCAGGTTCGCCAACAGGTGTAAAGTCAAATTTGAAATCACCTGTATGAACGATATTTCCTGAAGGAGTTTTTATAACGACACCATATGAGTCAGGGATACTGTGTGTAACATGGAAAAAGCTAACAGATGTTTTATGGAACTTTACCACGTCGTCTTCACTAATAATGTTTAATTTTGCATTTCTTAATAAGCCATGTTCTTCTAATTTTTTTCTAATAAGTCCAATCGCAAGTTTTCCAGCATAAATAGGTATGTTTAATTCACGTAATAAATATGGGATCCCACCAATATGATCCTCATGTCCGTGTGTAACGATTAATCCTTTAATTTTTTCTTTGTTTTGTACTAAATACGTATAGTCAGGAATCACATAATCAATTCCAAGTAATTCATCTTCAGGGAATTTAATTCCTGCATCGATGAGAATAATTTCGTCTTGGAATTGTACGCAATACGTATTTTTACCAATTTCGTCTAAGCCTCCAAGTGCAAAGACTGCCGTTTGATCGTTTTTAACAAATTTCATGGATTACACACTTTCAATTTTGAAATCTGGTGATTTTTTTTCATACTCTAAATGTGCTTCATTCAATAATTGGATTAATTCAATGTTGTATTTGCGATCGCTTAATTTTTGTCGAACTTCACGTTCTGAAGATGCTTCTACGTATAGGCTTTTTGTTTTTTCACGTACTGGAGCACCTTCTATTGATTCTTGATATAAAACTTTATAAATCATTCTATCTCTCCTAAATTTCGTTTATTGTTTGCTACATCTGTTTTTTGTTCATATATGGTTGCGGTACACGTCCCTTTAAAAAACCCTTCAATTCCTGTCATGTTCACGTTTAGACGTCCTGCGATTATGTTGCAACCATGCACTCCTATCTAGTACATTTTGCAAAATGGTTAAACCGATCCAATCCCTATTATTAATCATTATAATATGATTTCGATATTAATGAAATAAATATTAATAAAATTGTGTAAATCTTTTACATATGATGTATCTTTTAACGAGAAAATATACAATGAAATTGCATGAAAAGAACAATTCCCTTAAAGAAAATAACCTCTGTATCCTTTAAGAAAATTGTTCTTTACGATTACTCAATTATTTTAGCATTTTCCGGAATGTGGAAAGGATTCTCTTTATTAATATGGTCATAAAACATAATTCCATTTAAATGGTCAATTTCATGTTGCATGACGATTGCTGGATATCCTTTTAATCGAATTTTCACTGGATTTCCGTTGATATCAAAAGCTCTTACCGTTATCTTTGCATTACGCGGTACATACCCTTCGATTACTTCATCAACAGATAAGCAACCTTCCCCGCCACCTAAAAAAGCTTTTTGGACGGAGTGGCTAATTATTTTTGGATTCATTAATTGATAGCTGTACAATTGATCATCGTATTCGAAATGCACCACTAATAATTGCTTGCTAATTCCGATTTGTGGTGCAGCAAGTCCTACACCAGATCGTAAATGATATTTTTCAGCTATTTCCTCGTCTTGGCTATTCTTAATAAATGTTAACATATCCTCTAATATTTCTACATCTTCCTTTAAAGGAGGAATTGTAACTTCTGCTGCCTTTTTTCGTAAAACAGGATGTCCATCTCTTACAATATCTTTCATTAATAACATACATATTACTCCTATCTCTATGATCAACATGTTCAATCATATCTTATCATAAAAATGAAAAAATATCGGAAATGTTGTTCGAAAAGGAAAAATAATTTTTATATCATGCATGAATCTATTTAAAGAGGGTAAACAATTCATGTGGGTGTTGTAGTAACACAGTATAAAAAACACCTTAAAAATTAGTACAGTTTATCTATTTCACTATAACAGTTTTACAAAATAATAATATTTCTAATTTTAAATTAAAAAAATCAGTTCAAAACATTGACGTTACGGATGTTTTTTCGTACACTGTAAATAGTTGATGTGTATCAATGAAAAGTGAGTGAATTTATATAACAGTTTTGTTAGTGATTTACTCTAATAAAATTAAAAGCAATCTTTTATGTTTTAAAAATAATAAACTTATGTAGGAAAGGATAGGTGATTACATTGAAACATGTATTACAAGATGTTGAAAATAAATTTGAAATGTTTCAAGTGTTGAATGAAGAAGGAGAAATTGTAAACGAAGAATTTGCTCCTGATTTATCAGATGAAGAGTTGCAAGAACTAATGTCAAGAATGGTATATACAAGAGTGTTAGACCAAAGATCCATTGCATTAAACCGTCAAGGAAGATTAGGGTTCTATGCACCGACAGCTGGTCAGGAAGCTTCTCAAATTGCGAGTCATTTCGCGTTAGAAAAAGAAGACTTTTTATTACCAGGATACCGAGATGTACCACAAATGATTTGGCACGGATTACCTTTATATCAAGCATTTTTATTCTCAAAAGGTCATTTTCATGGAAACCAAATGCCTGAAGGTGTAAATACATTAAGTCCGCAAATCATTATTGGTGCGCAATATGTGCAAGCGGCTGGAGTTGCTTTAGGAAAGAAATTACGTGGCAATAAATCAGTTGCTGTAACGTATACTGGTGATGGTGGTACATCGCAAGGAGATTTCTATGAAGGAATGAACTTTGCAGGAGCATATAAAGCACCAGCTATATTCTTTGTACAAAATAACTTATTCGCGATTTCAGTCCCAGTTGAAAAACAAACTGCGGCGAAAACATTAGCACAAAAGGCAGTTGCTGCTGGTATTGAAGGATATCAAGTAGATGGAATGGACCCGTTAGCTGTTTACGCTATTACAAAATATGCTAGAGAGCGTGCGATTAATGGGGAAGGACCAACATTAATTGAAACGATGACATATCGCTACGGGCCACATACAATGGCAGGGGATGACCCGACAAGATACCGTACAGATGATTTAGATACGGAGTGGGAAAAACGTGACCCTTTAGTACGTTTCCGTAGTTATTTAGAGAAAAAAGGCTTATGGTCAGAAGAAAAAGAAGAAGAAGTTATTGAACGTGCAAGAGAAGATATTAAAGAAGCGATTAAAAAAGCCGATGCACAACCAAAACAAAAAGTAACAGAGTTAATCGAGCATATGTTTGAAGAATTACCACAACATTTAGAAGAACAATTAGCGGAATATAGAGAAAAGGAGTCGAAATAAAATGGCACAAATGACAATGATCCAAGCGATTACAGATGCTTTAAGAACCGAATTAAAGAACGATGAAAATGTGCTCGTATTCGGCGAAGACGTTGGACAAAACGGTGGTGTGTTTAGAGCAACGGAAGGTTTACAAAAGGAGTTCGGTGAAGAACGTGTATTTGATACACCGTTAGCTGAATCGGCGATCGGCGGTCTTTCAATCGGGCTTGCGTTAGAAGGATATCGACCAGTACCTGAAATTCAGTTCTTCGGATTTTTATATGAAGTAATGGATTCGATTAGTGGTCAAATGGCAAGAATGAGATACCGTTCAGGAAATGCCTACAACGCTCCAATCACGGTTCGTTCCCCATTTGGTGGTGGTGTACAAACACCAGAGTTACACGCAGATTCTTTAGAAGGTTTAATGGCTCAACAACCTGGATTGAAAGTTGTTATTCCATCTAATCCTTATGACGCGAAAGGTTTATTAATTAGTGCAATTCGAGATAATGACCCTGTTATTTTCTTGGAGCATATGAAATTATACCGCTCATTCCGTGAAGAAGTACCAGAGGAAGAATATACAATCGAAATCGGAAAAGCAGATGTAAAACGTGAAGGAAAAGATGTAACAATTATTGCGTATGGTGCAATGGTTCACACTTCATTAAAAGCTGCTGAAGAATTAAAAGAAAAAGGAATTGACGCTGAAGTAATTGACTTACGTACGGTTTCACCGATTGATATCGATACTATTTTAGAGTCTGTTCAAAAAACAAACCGTGTAGTAGTCGTGCAAGAAGCACAACGTCAAGCTGGTATCGCTGCGAATATTGCGGCTGAAATTCAAGAACGCGCAATTTTACATTTAGAAGCGCCAGTATTACGTGTTACAGCGCCTGATACTGTATATGCTTTTGCAGCGGCAGAAGAAGTGTGGTTACCAGATCATAAAGATGTAATTGAAAAAGTAGAAGCTGTTATAAACTTTTAACGAAATGAATAATGAATAGGAGGTAGACATCGTGGCTTTTGAATTTAAATTACCGGATATTGGAGAAGGAATTCACGAAGGAGAAATTGTGAAATGGTTCTTCAATGAAGGGGACGAAATAAAAGAAGATGATGTACTTTGTGAAGTACAAAATGACAAAGCAGTGGTAGAAATTCCTTCCCCAGTAGATGGTACGGTGTTAGAAATTAAAGTACCTGAAGGAGAAGTGGCGGTTGTAGGAGATGTATTAATTCGTATCGATGCGGAAGGATATGAATCGGAGGAGCCTACAGAAGAAACAATAGAAGAATCGCCATCAGAAGAAAAAGAAACAGTAGTGGAAAAGGCGGCACCAAAAGAAACGACAGAAACGGTGGCAGAAGATGAGAAGAAATTAGTTATTGCAATGCCATCTGTTCGTAAATATGCTCGTGAACAAGGTGTAGCTATCCAAGAAGTAACTGGTTCAGGAAAAAATGGCCGTATTTTAAAAGAAGATGTCGATGCATTTGTATCTGGAGACACTCCTAGCGAGGAGCCTACAGTAGAAACGGAAAGTCCGTCAGAAGAATATGTAGCCCCTGTCGCAACAACGGGAACATATCCTGAAACTCGTGAAAAAATGAGTGGTATTCGTAAAGCAATTGCTAAAGCGATGGTGAATTCGAAAACGAAAGCTCCTCATGTTACGTTATTAGATGAAGTAGATGTAACAGAATTAGTGGCACATCGTAAACGATTCAAGGAAGTTGCTTTAGATCAAGGGATTAAATTAACTTATTTACCTTATGTGGTAAAAGCATTAATTTCTGCATCGAAGAAATTCCCGATTTTAAATGCTGCAGTGGATGATGAAACAGATGAAATAATTTACAAACATTACTATAATATAGGTATTGCTGCTGATACAGAGAAAGGTTTACTCGTTCCAGTAGTGAAAGATGCAGATAGAAAGTCACTATTTGAAATTTCACAGGATATAAATGAGTTGGCAGAAAAAGCTCGTAGTGGTAAACTAACAGCAGAGGAGATGAAAGGTGCTTCTAATACGATTACGAATATCGGTTCCGCTGGTGGACAATGGTTTACTCCAGTATTAAATTATCCAGAGGCAGTTATTTTAGGTATTGGTCGTATTCAAGAAAAACCTGTTGTTCGTAATGGAGAAGTTGTAGTTGCGCCAGTATTGGCATTATCACTAAGCTTTGACCATAGAATTGTTGATGGAGCAACAGGACAAGAAGCATTGAATCAAATCAAAAGATTATTAAATGATCCACAGTTGATCATGATGGAGGCGTGAAATAATGGTAGTAGGAGATTTTCCAATCGAAGTTGATACGCTAGTTGTTGGTGCAGGTCCAGGAGGATATGTTGCAGCAATTCGTGCGGCTCAATTAGGTCAAAAAGTTACAATTGTTGATAAAGGAGCACTAGGTGGAACATGCTTAAACGTTGGATGTATTCCTTCAAAAGCATTAATCCAAGCTGGTCACTTAACAGATGCAGCTCGTGGTAATGAAGAATTAGGAATTACGACGGAAAATGTAAAAGTTGACTTTGGAAAAGTTCAAGAGTGGAAGGGAAATGTTGTGAAACGTTTAACTTCTGGTGTAGAAGCATTATTAAAAGGAAATAAAGTGGACGTCGTTAAAGGTGAAGTTTATTTCGTTGATAATAACCATGTAAAAGTAATGGATGAAACTCAATCTCAAACATATACATTTAAAAACTGTATTATTGCTACAGGTTCAACACCAATTGAGATTCCTAGCTTTAAATTCTCAGATAGAGTACTTGATTCAACTGGTGGATTAAGCTTAGAGGAAGTACCTGAAAAATTAGTTGTTATTGGTGGTGGATACATCGGTACGGAATTAGGTTCTGCTTATGCGAACTTTGGTACAGAAGTTACAATTATCGAAGGTGAAAAAGAAATTTTAGCAACGTTTGAAAAACAAATGTCAAACATCGTTACGAAACGTTTAAAGAAAAAAGGTGTTAATATTGTAACGAGTGCAATGGCTAAAGGTGTAGAAGAAACGAAAGACGGTGTTAAAGTAACGTACGAAGCTAACGGGAAAGAAGAAACGGTTGAAGCGGATTACGTATTAGTAACGGTAGGTCGTCGTCCAAACACTTCAGATATCGGTTTAGAGCAAGTTGGTATTGAAGTAGACGAACGAGGACTTGTGAAAATTGATAAACAATGCCGTACGAATATCGATAATATATATGCAATTGGTGATATTGTAGCAGGATTACCTTTAGCTCATAAAGCTTCTTATGAAGGTAAAGTTGCAGCTGAAGCAATTAGTGGTAAAAAATCTGAAATTGATTATATTGGAATGCCAGCAGTTGTATTCTCAGATCCAGAAATGGCTTCTGTTGGGTATACTGAAAAAGAAGCGAAAGATGCTGGAATTAAAGTTAAAGTTGGTAAATTCCCATTTGCAGCGAACGGACGTGCTTTATCATTAAATGATACGGATGGATTCTTGAAGTTAATTACTCGTGAAGAAGATGGCTTAGTAATTGGTGGCCAAGTGGTTGGTCCGAATGCAAGTGATATGATTTCAGAAATTGGCTTAGCAATTGAAGCGGGAATGACTGCAGAAGATGTCGCTTTAACTGTCCACGCTCACCCGACATTAGGCGAAATTACGATGGAAGCAGCAGAGGTTGCATTAGGAACACCGATTCATACGCTATAAACATAATGTTCATTAGGAACATTGTTAAGTATATAAAAAAAGGTTCAGTAAAATTACTGAACCTCTTTTTTTAGGGTTCTACAATATTTAGGGTTCTACAATATTTAGGGTTCTACAATATATGGTGCTGGTGGATAAAACACTGGCACCATTTTTCATTATAAAAGGAAAGTTTCGAAATCAAGGTATAACGTAATTCCGTACTATGATATGGAAACAATCTAACTATCTAAATTTTCCTTTTTAAAAATAGGATATTTACTTTATGATTAATTTATATATGTATACTTTAAATATCATATAATATAAAAAAGCTTGAAACATATCAAAAAAGTAAGTACAAAACAAGCATGTCAACGGAGAACTTTAGAAATGTATACGGATCTCAACAGATGAGAAATCGTATATAAACAAGCATCTGTTAGGTATTGCTTGACATAGGCTTAGTAGCTATGTGCTAGAAAGCGCACTAAATTTCTAACGTCATGAATATAACCAATTCGTGTTTTGAAAACTTCTTTAGATTATGTTTCAAACTTTTTATCATTATTATTTATTATTATTGCATGTTGAACACGTACTGTATAACTTTGTTACTTTTTCTTCTTCGTAGTAATGAATAACTTCCTGGCATTCTTGACAAATAATGATTCCCACAAGAGTCATCTCCTCTACAAATTTACTATGTAACTATTATTATAGTATGACACATTTTGAATGTCAACTGTAAATAGTATAACACATTTGTTAAATGGAATATATTATGACAAAGAACCTATTTTGTGACAAATACCTTTATTTTACAAAAATGTGTTTCGGAGTTTATATATGAACACAATCGGGAATAAATAAGTAAAGTAATATATATAAAGAAGCAACCATCATGATGAACAACCTATAGATTACGATTTCCAAAAAGGGTGTGAGTGAAATGAAATATTTAGTGGAACAAGTAGAGAAAAAGAAAAATGAACAGGTCATCCATACTATTAAACTTGAAATCGATTATGAATTGTTAACATTATATGATGCGATGGAAATTAATAATGAGGAAAAAATAGAAGAATCAAAATTAAAACTAAATAAATTAGTGAAAAAATTACATTTATTAAACAAGCTAACGACCGATGCATAAAGATTACATCGAAATTTATGCATTTAACAGGATTGTTTGCTACAATATACTAAATTCAATAATATATTTGAGCAAAGTTGTGTATGATATGGGGGCCAATATAATGGATGTCATTCAACGTGAAATTTTATTCAATCGCATTAGATCATGGATATTAGATGCAGGCAACATAATCCAAGAAAACATGTATAATTCACTGACGATCGATACTAAATCAAATCCAAAAGATTTAGTAACTGAATTAGATCGTCAGGTGGAATTTTTTTTTGCTACGAAAATAAAGGAACATTATCCAGACCATTTATTATTAAGTGAAGAAGGATATGGGGATCATTTATCGCATTTTAATGGAACAATTTGGGTGATTGATCCAATAGATGGTACGATGAATTTTGTGAATCAAAAACAAAATTTTGCTATTTCAATTGGAGTTTATGCAGATGGAATCGGTGAAATTGGTTTTATATACGATGTGATGCGTAATAATTTATATAGTGCTATGAGAGATAATGGCGCATATAAAAATAATGTACGACTTCAGCCTTTACAAGAAAAATTGACGTTGAAAGAATCTGTCATTTGTATGAGTCATCGATGGTTTATGCCGAATCGATTCGTAGATGAAGAAGTAATGCATTTATTATCGAAAGAAGTACGTGGATTAAGATCGTATGGGTCTGCAGCAATTGAATTAGCATATGTCGCAGAAGGAGCGGCAGATGCATATATTTCAATGGGGCTAGAACCATGGGATGTAGCAGCAGGAAGAGTAATTCTAAAAGAAGTAGGCGGAAAGCTAACGAATATTGATGGAAAAGATATACCGATGTTAACGAGAAGTACGATTATTGCTTGTAACCCATCTATTCAATCGAAGTTATTACATGAATACTTTAAAAAAGGAAAAAAAGTGACTTAATTGTCACTTTTTCGTTTTGTGGCGATCCCATAACCCATGATAAGAAAGCCTAGTAAAATAAAGATGACGATAAATAATATACTTTCATAAGATATTGCGACACCAACTAAACAAAACATTAGAACGACTAATGTTGCTAATAAAAATTTTGGTAAATTAAAATTTTGCAATGTAACTCACTCCTATTTGCTATCATCGTTAGTATAAACGATTTTTCTTGAAAAAGAAAACGATGTGTAATTTTAGACGGATGATTGGAATGAACAGAGAAGTTTTAGTATGATATAATATGGGGTAAAATGAATATGTTTGCGAGGAGAAAATATGGGAACTGATTTTGGATTAATGTTCAATTTTTTACAATCAAATTTTGGCACAGAGCATATGTTTTGGACATTTTATGTTCTAAACTTAATTTTAAGTATGATCGCCTATAAGTTAGGATTTGCGCGCGAATTACCATTATTAAAATCAATGATCGTATATGTTATGTTGGCAATTGGTGTATTTATTATTACTATTTTTAGTGTATTTAAATTGCCAATGACAGAATCATTGATTATTATTTGTGCAGTATTAGGAATTTATCGATATAGAATGTACAAGGAACGCTCAAATAAAAATGAAGGATAAAAATAGCTTTTATAAGGGGAAACCTTTATAAAAGCTATTTTAATATCCTTTATTTACAATGAACTTTCCTGTCGCTAATCTTTTTTCTGTATTTACTTTAATTCTATCATAACAAGTGGGACAAAGATAAGCATGATTACGTTGTGATCTTAATCTTCTTGCTGCATAACTATGACGGTCAATAGTTTCTTCTACATCACAAAGTGCACATATTACATCCATTTCATTCATCACCTCATTTTATATCATAGTTTTATTTTATCCTGTTTAAATTTAAACGTAAAGGGTAAATTATAGGAACAAGCAATTTAATGAAGAGAGGATGTCCATATTGAAGAAGAGAATTATCGTACCAATTGTCGGTGCTGCAGCAACACTTGGTTTAGCATATATGATCAAAAATAAAGACGGGAAAGAAACGACAACCTTTTCTGATGTGTTAAATCAGGCAGGTAAGCCAGATCAAATGAATGGGGAAGAAACAGATCAATTAGAAAATGCAAAAATGGTATCGGAAGGTTCCCAATTTGGTGTACGGTATTTTAATGAAGTATCAGAAGAATTTGACGAAGACAGTCCATAAAAAAAACAGCCTCTTGGTACATA
>NZ_JBBKBG010000033.1:0-29138 GCF_037892545.1 Pseudogracilibacillus sp. ICA-222130 | reverse complement strand
TAGTATATAGATATATATATACCATCGTGAAACGTTATACATTCAGCGTTATAGATGCTCGGAATAAGGGGTAGTGGGCAAAATGACTCATTGTGTCCGATTTAATACCTATTGTCGACTCTTGTAAAGTTTTGTAAAATAAATGCAACTCTTTTGTAAGGAAAAAAGTAATCGAGAAGGATAGGATTGTGAGCCGCCAAATGATTACTCATCCTAGGCATCTCCATTGTTTGTGTCTTATTATTTGCTAAACATAGTAATATATTAGCTTTTCACGGTACTATTTCACACTTGAAGATGATGAGAATATGTTGAAGTGGAGGAAGATGATTACGTATATGTAATTGAATATACTAGGGTAAGTGATCAAGTACGGAAAGATATGGGAAAGGAGTATGCACAGATCATTTATCCATATAAGAAGGCTGAAATCCTATATAGATATGCGTAATAGGTCGAATCAGAAAGTAATGGAGGAAAGTATCGTTTGACGAACGAGAAAGAGTTAATAAAAGTATTGGTTCCATAAGGAAGAAATAATACATATATGAAACGAGGAGGTACTTAAATGGCTAAAAGTATACAACGAATGGTACTAATAGTTGTTAGTGTAATAATGTTAGCTGCCTGTGGTATGTCGAATGAAAAAGTGGTAGAAAAATCCAAAGAGGCAATGGATGATGCAAAAAGCATGAAGATTGAATTTAACGAGAAGGAAACAAATGGAGTAAGTACCGGAACAACATATACAATGGATAAAGGGGAACAATTCCGCATTGAATATGATAATAGGGACAGTGTTTTGTATGGGGATGAGGATGTCATTCTTTTGCAAGAAGGTAGTTATGTGAGAGATCTGTCAGCGGATAGAGATAATTTCAATGTGGAAACAATCATTGAATTGTTAGTGAATCCGTTAGAAGTATTTGAGGACATAGATGAGGATTTCTTGGAACATATTGAAATCGAAAAGGAAGATGAAGAAATAACACTTAAATATATAGGGGACGAGGATGACGAGGATGCTTTACTTGATATGGGGAAAGCGTATTTAAAAGTTACATTGTCTGATCAAGAAAATAGAGATTTTGATGAAATTGATGTGAGTAAGTTTTCTCTAACGATGAAGATAGATGCAGAAACGTATTTGGCAAATAAGGTTCATTTGAAAGTGACATATGAAGAACAAGGAATTGAAAATGAAATGAACCAGAAATATACGTATGAGGAATATGATGAGATTGAAGAGATTGAAAAACCGGAATTAGACTCATCAGAAAATATATCTGATACGAATAGCTCTTCTGAAATAAATAGTCCAGAAGGTACAGAATTAGACCCTGATGTCGTTGAAGGTGCTGGTGAATATGTGGAGGCATTAATTTATGCAACCGTATATCAAGATGAAAAAGCATTTGTTTCTTCTGCCCCATCCTCTATGTCTGAAAATGAAGCAAAAGAACATGCAAAGCTACAAAAAGAATCATTTAGAGAAATTTATAAAAGTAATACAAAAGGTAATATGGCAGGTTTAAATGTAACAGAGGAACAGTTTGATCAGTTAACGGACGCTTTTTTAGACGCGATTAGTAAAGGGGAATTTAAAGTGTTAACTTCGACGGCAAAAGATTCAGGAAATGTCGTTGTGACGGTTTCTATAAACGGAATAAATAATACAAAAGTATATGAAGAAACAGAAAAGAAATTAGAGGAAGCGATAGCTGCTAATGAAAACATGTCTCAAGATGATATCGTTTCTAAAAATTTAGAAATATTAATTGCAGAATATAAAAATGCGGAAAAAATTAAAGAAGCTGTAGAAGTACCAGTAAATGTAATGGTACAAAATGGCCAATATAAGGTCTTATTACAAGATGAATATTTAAATGGCTTCGTACAATAAAAAACGAAATAATAAAGCTATTATACGGGAATACACAATATGGCGTTGAGCTTTCGTGAAAAACTAGTAGTAGGAGCAAGATGTTCTTGTAGAGGGCAGCATCTGCATTAAAAGTGTTGTATTGTGTACGGCATGCGCGATTCCATAGAAGAATAATAGAAATGAAAAAGGACATAGACAGATTTTTATTGTATACAAGTTTTTAAAAATATGAAAAGGGTATTTTTAAAAGGGCTATACGTTGATCTGTTTATGTCCGTTTTTTCTTAATGTGTAGTGGTCTTTTCTATGATAGAAATTTGACCAGCATGGATACCAGTATGATAGATGAGGCGCGCAACTGCTTCTGCAGGAGTTGTTTCTCCCATTCGAGAAGCGATGACCTCATGCCATTTCTCCTCATCTAATTGTTCCATCGCATAAGTAACATGTTTGTTTGCATCGTGTAAAAATTGTACAAGTGCCGTTTTATTCGCTTGGATGTTTGCTGGTATATTTTCAGGAGCTTCTATATCGAAAAACCACGTAGCAAACATATACTCTACTTCCCCAGTATGATATGCTAACTCCCCAATTGTCATATCGTCTAACTTTTTTGTTAAAAGATATTCGTCCAGTTTTTCAATTTTTTCCGCAAATTTATTTCGAGTAATATTCCACATCGGTAATATAGTATAAAATGTCATTATTTTGTTCCCGCCTTATTATTTTTATCGATGACCACATGTTCAAAAATGGATCCATCTAAATTGGAATTAAATGCAAGGCCAAATCCAACGACGTAACGACCCATATCAGGTGTTAATTCAAATAGGGAGAAATCTAATCCTCGTAACATCGTCATCATTTTTTCTCCGAAAGCTTCATTGTTTTGTTCATTTATTTCTGTTACGGTATTAGATGTATTTTTCGTTTCTCCTGTATTTCCACAACCCACAAGTAGCAATGTAGTAATGATATATATGAAAATAAAAGACTTTCTCATTCGTAAAAATCCTCCTAATTTAAGATGGTTTACCAATTATGCGCGCTTAATTGATAATCATTTTCATTTATATTGATAATGATAACCGTTATCAATTAGAAAATCAATTGATTTTCTAAAATAGTTTTTTTCGCATAAAAAATGTAAGGAGGAAATTAGTAGTAATTTTGTATGAAGAACGATTTGTTATAAGGGGAGTAGATTTTTGAAATCTAGGTGGAGTGGGGGGAGTAAATGAAAAAAGTTTGAAACAAAGGGAGGAAAAGTTTTCGAAATACGAACGGTTCATGTAACATCTTCATTTTAATAAATTCACATGTGTAGTCGTGTTTCGTGTTAACTTTTTATTTGTTCCAAACTTATGATAATTTGATGTCATTTCATTATTCTTCTATAAGTACTTTAATGCCAAGTACGATATTGTAAATTAATAATACAAACGATAAGATTGCAAAAACGATAAATAATAATGCAAGAGAAATTGGCGCATGTGTCCAACCATTTATACCGAATAATCCAATAGTGATTCCACCACCGATTAATAAAACACTAGGAATAATATGTGATGCAAATGCGTTTCTTGCATGTCGTCTCGTTTCACCATTTGTCAGGAAATAAACGATAATTGGAAATAAAACTGGCGCGAAAAATAAGCTGAAATAAGACAATGATGATAGTACTTTATTTTCTGTCATAATACATCGCTCCTCTCAATTTCTATATCTATTATAACATGTCTAGCTTACATCTATGCATGATTTTTCTTACATAAGCCTTACAAAATATCTCTCTCTCTTGTTTGAAAAATTATGAGGTGGGTATATATTTTTACAAGGAGGCGTTCATCATGATTGCGAAAAAATCTTATTATATTTCGCTTGATAAGGAATCGATCACAAAGGTAAGTGTGGATGACACGACAGAGTATGAAGTGATTGCAACAGAGCAGGAAATTAAAGAATTAGAGGTTTTATTGCGAGATAATGAACATCAAAACTTTTGGTTTGCGATGCGTAACTTAGCTACAAAGCCTTTTGATGAAGATGAGGTAGAAGACATACGCCAAGCAGAACATGATAATTTAATGGAAGCATACAATTTTATTTATCGCTTTGGGACGGATGAAACGAGAAGGAAGTTAGAAGAGATTGGATTTGGAAAATAATAAATTCGACAGTCTATTTTCACTGACAATGGATTAACCAACCATATTAAGTGAAATGGACTGTTTTTTATAGAAAAATGTCTTTACTTTACATAAGAAATAAGAATAAACTGGATGCAAGGAAATTTCTATGTTTATTGGAGATGATAAAATTGAAAAAGAACATTCATTTACGCCTCGTATGGGAGCAATTTTTGAAGAATGAAACGGATGTTTTACATGACTTGATGAGCGAAGATATTAAGTTGTCTTGGTATTATTCAAAGGAGAACAAGGTGAATCCGTATGATGGTAAAGCAGTAAACGTATTAACACCCGAAAAATTAAAGAAACGACAAAAGGAGAATGAATTTTTATTATCGTTGTCGGCACCTTATATAGAGCAACTAGCTAGTTTATTAAAAGGATGGCGATATATCACAACGATTACAGATAAGGATGGCTATATTCTAGCTGAAAACGGAGAAAGAACGGTACAAAAAGAAGCACAAAAGATTCTATTTGGTGAAGGATCAAAGTGGATTGAAGAGGAAATTGGCACAAATGCAATTGGGATAGCCCTTCGATTAGAAAAGTCTATTTCTGTTATGGGGTATGAGCATTTTGCAAAAGCGTCTCAAAATTGGAACTGTTCTGCTGCACCGATTTTTAACCATCGAGATGAATTAGTTGGGGTGTTTAATGTATCAAGTGTTTATCGTTCGATTAACTATGATTATATTTTGGCCTGTGTGCAATTAATAGCAAATTCGATTTCCTTAGCTTGGAAGGAACAAATGCAAACCGATATGCGATACTTGCAGGAGGCGTATAAGAGCTGTAAGGATAATACAGTTGTTTCTTTATATGACGGAACCATTTGTTCAATGTCTTCTAATTTATATGCAAATTATCGGGAATTTATTGCAGAGTCAATTGAAACAATGTTGCAGCATACAAATATGATGTTTGTTAAACAGCCAGTCCCAATACAAGAGAAAGAAAGAATCATTGGCTATGTATATACCTTATCACCTATTCAAGAGGACCCGACTTTAGAATTTAAAGGAATTACTGGTACAAGTACAGTATATAAGGAAATATTGCATGAAGTTAAAATGGTCGCACCACGATCTACTTCTGTCCATTTGCATGGGGAAACAGGTGTAGGAAAAGAAGTTCTGGCAAGGACTATTCATCAAAATAGTAAATATTCGAGCGGTCCATTTCAAACAATTAATTGTGGGGCTCTACCTGATAATTTATTGGAAAGTGAATTGTTTGGATATGAATCAGGTGCTTTCACCGGAGCAAATCGGCGAGGGTATATTGGTAAGATTGAACAAGCAAATGGAGGGACCTTATTTTTAGATGAAATAGATGCTATGCCTCTGGCGATGCAAGTTGCATTGTTAAGGGTATTGCAAGAACATCGATTAACGAGAATTGGAGGAAAAGAAGAGATCTCCTTGCACTTTCGTCTAATAACGGCTTCTAACAAGGATATTCGAACAATGGTACAAGAAGGAGCTTTTCGAGAAGATTTGTTTTATCGAATATATGTTTTTCCGATTTACATTGCCCCTTTGCGGGAGAGGAAAAAGGATATTAAATACTTTATTCGCCATTATTTAAAACAACAGCAGTGGTTTCCTAGTTGGCAAGACCGTTTAGAAGAGGTCTTTATAGAAGGTGACTGGTATGGAAATGTAAGGGAATTGTTCAATGCATTAGAACGCTGTGATGTTCTTTATCGTCATACATCGCCAACAAATGAACAGCTACGCCACTTGTTATCGGTTTTAAAACCGAATCACTTCAAAGAAACTCAAGAAAAATGGAGTTTGACGGAAAAGATAGAGCGGGATAAAATTATTAATCTATTGGAAGAGCATGATGGTAATGTGATGAAAGTCGCAAAATTATTAAGTATTTCACGAGCAACGATTTATAGAAGAATGAAAAAATACAAGATATGAGATGAGATGAGACAAAATAAGAAAAAATGAGAAAATGGAACACATTTAACTACTGAAAACTGAAAATTCTAACAAAAAAGACTGTGCCAAGCGAAAGGAAAAAGTTGGTACGGATTTTGCATAAGTATGTAATAAAGACAGGGGGTGTCATGTTAATCGGCTTGTATCTGTTTGAAAGGAGAGGGTGGATTGAAAAAGTTTGATGTAATTGTTATAGGTGCTGGACCAGGTGGCTATGTCACTGCCATAAGATCTGCACAATTAGGAAAGAAAGTTGCGCTTATTGAAAAAGAGAAAGTAGGAGGAACTTGTTTGCATGTAGGATGTATCCCGTCAAAAACCTATATTCATGTAGCAGCACAAATAGAGAGTGCGCGTCAAATGCAGCAATATGGAGTGACTGTACAAGACTTGCGGATTGACTTTTCAAAGGTAAAAGAGAAAAAGGACAAAGTGATCTCACGCTTAGAGCAAGGGGTTACACATTTATGTAAAAAAAATAATATTACAATGATTTATGGAGAGGCACAGATAAAGGATTCGTTTGTAACTGTCGAAGGTGAGACTTATACGGCAAAAGATATTGTCATCGCAACCGGTAGCAGACCATTTATTCCTAATATAAAAGGGTTAGATGAAATAGAGTATATCACTACCGATTCATTTTTTTCTATCCAAACACTACCAAAAACAATGTGTATCATCGGTGGTGGCGTCATAGCGGTAGAGTTAGCATCTGCACTTGCTTTGATGAATGTCCATGTTACGATAATCGAGGTGGCGGAAGATATTCTCTTGTCAGAAGATAAGGAGGCAAGGGGGATTGTAAAAAAGAGGTTACAGAAGAATGGGATTGACATAATAACGAATACGAAAATAAAAGAAGTGAAACAAAATGTTGTTTCCTTACTAGAAAAAGATATTCCATATGAAAAACTACTAATTGCAACTGGTAGAATCCCGAATGTCGAAATCATACAGAATGAACAGTTGGAAATGAATGGGAAATTTATTGCGGTTAATTGCCATTTTGAAACGAGTAAGGGACATATATATGCGATTGGAGATATAACTGGCGGCTATCAATTAGCTCATGCAGCAATAATGGAAGGGATTTATGTAGCAGAAAAAATAGCTGGAAAATTAGTGGCAGAAATAAAGGAGAACGACATTCCGCGTTGTGTGTATACAACACCAGAAATTGCATCTATTGGAATATCTGAAGAAAAGGCTAAGGAACTTGGATATGATGTTCAAGTATCTACCACAATGTTGAATGGAAATGGCAAGGCGATTAGTAACGATGCGACAGATGGTTTTGTGAAAATAATCTCAGAAAAGAAGTATGGGGAAATATTAGGTGCTGTAATCGTAAGTAAGAACGCTACAGAAATGATTCATGCTATTTTAGGTATGAAATATGTAGAAGGTACGATAGAGGAATTAGCTTCTATGACATGGGCACATCCGACATTATCAGAAGTTATTTTTGAAAGCGCAAACAATTTCTTTGGAAAAGCAATTCATATGTAAAGGGAGGAATGAAAAATGAACAAGGAAAAAGCATTGTGGATTTATGAAAAAATGAATGAAATTCGTTATTTTGAAGAGCATGTTCGTGTTATTTTTGGTAAAGGTGAAATACCGGGATTTGTGCATTTATATGTTGGAGAAGAAGCAGTTGCAACTGGTGTAATGGCACATTTAACTGATGCTGATTATATTACAAGTACTCATAGAGGACATGGCCATGCAATTGCTAAAGGCTGTGATATTAATCGAATGATGGCGGAAATTATGGGACGAAAAGATGGACTTGGACGAGGGAAAGGTGGTTCCATGCACGTAGCAGATGTAGAAAAAGGAATGCTAGGGGCCAACGGAATTGTCGGAGGTGGCTTTGGAATTGCCGCAGGGGCAGCATTAACGATAAAAACATTACAACAAGATCGAGTTGCTGTATGTTTCTTCGGGGATGGTGCTTCGAATGAAGGGGTATTTCATGAAGGGTTAAATTTAGCGTCCATTTTAAAGCTTCCGGTCATTTTCATCTGTGAAAATAATCAGTTTGGTGAAGGGACACCATTCTCTTATGCAAGTGCATCTGAGACAGTTGCTGAAAGAGCGCCGATGTATAATATGCCAGGTATTCGTATCGATGGAATGAATGTAATGGAAGTGTATGAAGCGACTGAAAAGGCGATTGAACGAGCAAAGGCTGGTGAAGGACCATCATTGATCGAATGCGATACTTACAGAAAGTACGGCCACTTCGAAGGAGATGAACAGAAATATAAGTCTGAATCTGATAGAAATAAAGATAGAGATCCAATTGTAGAATTCCGTGAGAAAGGAATAGAGGCAGGTTGGATTACTGAGGAAGAAGCGGACGCAATAGAAAAGGCTGCAGAAAATACTGTAAAAGAAGCAGTAGAATTTGCTGAGAATAGCCCGCTACCTGATATTGATTCATTATATGAAGATGTATTTGCATAATAAAAGGGAGGGATTAAGATGAGAGAGTTAACATTTATGAATGCAATTCGTGAAGCGATGGATATGGCAATGGATAAAGACGGAAAGGTTATTTTGATTGGTACAGATGTAGCCGGTGGGGCCGATGTAGACCATTTAGTACAAGATGATGGCAGACATGATGATGCCTTCGGTGGGGTCTTTGGTTTATCAAAAGGTTTAGTGGGAAAATACGGTCGTGAACGTGTTATTGATACCCCGATTGCAGAACATGGTTATTTTAGTGCGGCGGTTGGAGCGGCAGCTACAGGTTTACGTCCGATTGCAGAATTAATGTTTAATGACTTTATTGGATTTGCATTAGATCCTATTTTTAACCAAGGGGCAAAGATGCGATATATGTTTGGGGGCAAGGCTAAGATTCCAATGACCGTGCGGACAGTGCATGGTGCTGGAGTGGGGGCAGCTGCTCAACATTCCCAGACATTATACGGGATGTTTGGAGCATTTCCTGGAATCAAAGTTGTCGTTCCATCTAATCCATATGATGCAAAGGGGCTTATGCTTGCCGCGATTGAAGAGGATAATGTAGTTGTTTTTTCAGAGGATAAGGCGATTTATGGAATAAAGGGAGAAGTACCCGAAGAA
Source organism: Pseudogracilibacillus sp. ICA-222130 (assembly GCF_037892545.1). Classification (NCBI taxonomy): domain Bacteria; kingdom Bacillati; phylum Bacillota; class Bacilli; order Caryophanales; family Bacillaceae; genus Pseudogracilibacillus; species Pseudogracilibacillus sp. ICA-222130. Next base: position 20,004 of record NZ_JBBKBG010000033.1, on the reverse strand, counting down.
TATTATACCGTTGAAATTGGGAAGGCGAATATTGTTCGTGAAGGGGAAGACATAACAATTGTCGCAATTGGAAAAATGGTACAAGTTGCACTGGAGGTAGCAGATAGATTAGATTCTGATAATGTCTCGGTAGAAGTGGTTGATCTACGAACGGTTGCACCATGGGACCAATCGACAGTTCTTCAATCTGTCCAAAAGACGGGTAGGCTAATCTTGATTGATGAATCTAATCCACATAACAATACAGCGACAGATATAGCATCGGTTGTTGCTGATAAAGCTTTTGATTATTTAGATGGACCAATTAAAACAGTGTGTGCCCCAAATGTTCCTGTACCTTTTGCGACAAATTTAGAGCAGGCTTATATTCCAAACGCTGACAAGGTATTGAGAGTTGCTGAAGAATTAATTTTTGATCTGAAATAATGGACCTTATATAGAGGAGGTGAATGACCATGGCGGAAAATATTGTAATGCCGAAATTAGGAATGACAATGACAGAAGGTACGGTGGAAGAATGGTTAAAAGAAGAAGGAGATCAAGTCGAAAAAGGGGATGGGATTTTTACCATTAGTTCCGAAAAATTAACCCAAGAAGTAGAGGCGACTTCTTCAGGAACGTTACTAAAGCAAGTTATTGCAGCTGGGGATACAGCTACTGTTGGAGCGACAATTGCAATCATCGGTGAAGAAGGGGAAGATGTAAAAGAAAAAGTTAGTATGGAAGATGCTCCAGAAGAAATGTCGGAACAAAAGGAAAACGATAGTGTCCCATCTCCTAAGATAGTAGAAGATCATCAGGAAGTATCAGGAGAAAGGATATTTATTACGCCACTTGCTAGAAAAATGGCCAAAGAAAAAGAATTAGACATTAATCGAATAAAAGGAACTGGTGGAAATAATCGAATAACGAAGCAAGATATTATTCGGGTAGAACAATATGGCTATGATATAGAAATATCTATGAAGGAAGACGTGACAGAAAGAGTAGTGCCATCTAATATTGGTGCTGGACTACCTAGTATGAGGAAGGCAATTGCCCAAAATATGATGAAGAGTCTACATTCTACTGCACAGCTAACACTGCATCGTAAAGCACGGGCAAATGAATTGATTGCATTTCAACAAGAACTACGTGAGTTGTTACAAGGAGAGGCAGAGGATTTGAAGTTAACCATTACAACCTTTATTACTAAAGCTGTCGTATTAGCATTAAAAGATTTTCCGAAAATCAATGCGACCTATCAAAATGGGGAACTGCTTGAGCATGAAGATGTACATGTCGGAATTGCGACATCCTTGTCAGATGGTTTACTTGTCCCGGTCATAGAAAATGCACAATATAAATCGATTGGAGAGTTGGATAAGGCCATTCGGGATGTGTCATGGAAGGCACGACAGGGAGAACTGACATCTAACTTATTATCAGGATCAACCTTTACAATTACAAACATGGGTGCTACAGGTATAGAATATTTCACACCAATCTTAAATGTTAACGAGGTAGGTATTCTAGGGGTTGGTGCATTCCAGGAAAGCTTAATACTATCACAGGAAGGACAAGTAGAAAAACAACAGTCTATTCCATTTAGTTTAACGTTTGATCACCAAGTTTTAGATGGAGCAGATGCAGCAGAGTTCCTTACATTAATAGTACGCTATATTGAAAAGCCTTCCTTACTACTTATTTAAATGAAAAGGGCTTGGCACATATGTTTCTGTACCAAGCTCTCTTATTTATATTGCTTTATCGTATGGTTGATCACTTTCATCTGGTAAATCTACTTGTAAATTATTCGCCTTATTGCTGCGTGCCTTTTTGAAGAAAGCGAATACTAAAATAATTAATAAAGGGATGCTAATATAGTACGATAACGTTAAGTCTATGTTGAAGCCGATTTTTTCGGATAAAATATAGACGAAAACGAGATAGGACATAAACATAGCTGGAATGAGTGCGACAATATATTGCTTTCCTTTTACGTATAAATACATTGTTGCTATCCATAAGGCAATTACTGCTGTAGTCTGATTTGCCCATGAGAAATAGCGCCATAAAATATTAAAGTCAATTTGTGTTAAGATTGCCGAAATAATAAATAATGGTAAAGCAACAGCTAATCGTTTTACGATCTTTTTTTGGTCCATTTTAATGTAGTCGGCAATAATCGACCGTGCTGCACGGAATGCTGTATCACCAGAAGTTATTGGTAAAACAATAGCGCCTAGAACAGCGATTGTTCCACCTACAGCACCTAACAAAGTAATTGATACTTCATTTACAACGGCAGATGGAGTTCCACTATTAATCATTTCACTTAATGTTTGTCCATCTAATAAACTCATTGCTGCGGCAGCCCAAATCATTGCAATAATAGCTTCCGCAATCATCATACCGTAAAAGACATAGCGTCCCTCTGATTCTTTTTTCACCGTTCTGGAAATAATTGGTGATTGTGTCGCATGAAATCCTGATAAGGCACCACATGTAATAGTAAAGAATAAAATCGGGAAAATTGGTACATTTTCTGGATGCATATTGGTGAACGTCAATTCTGGAATAGTATATTCAGAGAATAGTAACATCACACCAACACCAATTGTACCTATTAATAAAACTCCTCCAAATAACGGGTAGAATCTTCCGATGATTTTATCTATTGGTAAAATCGTTGATAAGAAATAATATATAAAAATAAGACCAATTAATACAGAAACAGCTACTTTTCCGTTTAATAAAATAGATAATAGAGAAGCTGGCGTCGTTACAAAAACGGTCCCAACTAAGAGCAATAGTAAAAGTGTAAAGAAGTTAACAATATGCTTGCTAACAGTACCTAAAAATTTACCAGCTAGTTCAGGGATATGTGCGCCACGATTTCGAATGGATATCATACCAGTTAGGTAATCATGCACAGCCCCTGCAAAAATAGAACCAACAACAATCCAAATAAAAGCAATAGGCCCAAAAAGAGCCCCCATAATCGGTCCAAAAATAGGTCCTGTACCTGCAATATTCAATAGTTGAATCAATGCGTTTTTGTGTTTATTCATTGGTACATAGTCTACACCGTCATTCTTTGCATATGCAGGTGTTTTTCGATTGTCATTCGGTTCGAACATTTTATCAATAAATGTCCCATAGACAAGAAATCCGATAATAAGTAATGCGATTGAAACTAGAAATGTAATCATCTATAAAACCTCCTATTATTCATTGTTGTAGCGAAAGCGTTTGCATTGATGTTTTATGATATTTTTATTCGTTGTACAATACATATATGAATAAACGGAATTGTGGGTGTATTCCAACGGATTAATATTATGACATAAAAAAATGATTATATGTAAGGGAAGTATACATATGACCGCCCTTCTAGGATGCAGTGACTGCACTTTTCTTATTGAAAAATAGAGCAAGAAATCCTAATGCATAACCAATGACAAGGGTAAAGTATAGAGGATTATTTATAGAAACTAGAATAATTGGTATAATGTATAGAATATAATAAGCATACCAAGTTATATTATTATGTTTAATGATTTTGTAATAAGCAATCCATTTTACGATTTCTAGTATGAAAATGATTAATAATAGTGCGATTGTTTCAAAACTGACACCTTGATGTTTAATGGCGATAATCATTAGCATGAAAACTCCTGTTGGGATTGTAGCAGAAAGTAAATTCGATATACCTAGCAAAATAATCCCGATTTTTAACATATACCTCACCCCATATTTCAAAATAAACCCTTTGTATCATCATATATGAAAGCGATTTAATTTACAAACAAAAGTTTCAAAAGAAGGGGGAATGGAAAGATTTGCATACTGAGTTGCGCTTCGTAAGTGGTGAATGGTTTTGATAAGAAATTAGCAATGATTTTATAAACAGTAATAATTTTTTCTACTATGGAAATATTTTGACATGTAAGTGTTTTCTTTGTTATTATGAAGCAGTTGTTTGAATAAAGGAAAGTAGGTGGAAAGAAATTGAAACTATTGAGAATGAATTTATTAACCCAAATTTTAATCGCTTTTATCGTTGCAATTATACTTGGAATTGTAGTAGGTGAATCTATTAGCGTGATAGCACCATTAGGAGATTTGTTTCTCCGCCTAATTAAGTTTATTATTGCACCGCTCGTACTATCGACACTTATTATCGGGGTAGCAAGTATTGGAGATCCCCAGTCATTAGGACGTGTTGGTGGAAAGACAATCATTTATTATATGATTACAACAGCTATTGCTATTGCAATCGGATTAAGTTTTGCATACATCGTATCGCCTGGGAAAGGTTTATCCATTGATGTAGGAGAAGTAGAGGAAGTTGAAGTAAATGAATCAGAAGGAATTATTGATACATTTTTAAATATCGTACCGACAAACCCATTTGAAGCATTAGCGAATGCAGATATTTTACAAATTATTTTCTTCGCGGTATTCGTCGGTTTAGCTATAACATTAATTGGCGATAAAGCAAAGCCAGTCCAAACCTTTTTTGAGTCCTTTTCAGAAATTATGTTTAAAATAACAGATATTGTCATGCGCTTTGCACCGATTGGGGTATTAGGTTTAGTGGCACCAATCGTTGGGGAGTACGGACCATCTGTTTTGCTCCCTTTATTAAAAGTAATTTTAGCAGTTGCAATTGCCTGTATTGTACACGCGATTGTCGTCTACTCTTTATCAGCTAAAATTTTTGCAAACATGAACCCAATAGTGTTTTTCAAAGGGATTGCACCGGCAGCGCTTGTTGCATTTAGTACAGCAAGTAGTGCAGGAACGTTGCCAGTAACGATGAAAAATACGCAAGAAAACCTTGGTGTTTCGAATAAAATTAGTAGTTTCGTGTTGCCGTTAGGTGCAACGATTAATATGGATGGGACTGCCATTTATCAAGGGGTTGCAGTTGTATTTATTGCACAATTTTATGGTTTAGATTTAACGTTTATGCAATTATTAACAGTTGTTATTACGACGGTATTAGCATCAGTCGGTACTGCAGGTGTTCCTGGAGCAGGTATGATTATGCTTGCTATGGTATTAGGTGCAGTAGGTTTACCGTTAGAAGGGATTGCATTAATTGCTGGAATCGATCGTGTTTTAGATATGTTTAGAACAACAGCGAACATTGTTGGAGATGCGTCTGCAGCAGTTGTTGTTGCAGGTACAGAAGGGGAAATCGATCGCTCAGCGTTTGAAAAGAAATAATAAAAGACTGCTTTCGGATATGTAAGGGGGGCGCTATCGTCCTTGAAAATGGAGAATTTGAGAATTCAAGGACGCTAGGTGTTTCTACCGTCCCTGAAAACTGAAAAAATGTAATCTCAAGGAGGGTAGGGAGCTCTACCGTCCCTGAAAACAGAAAAAACGTAATCTCAAGGACGCTAGGGAGCTCTATCGTCCTCGAAATCAGAAAAATCGTAATCTCAAGGAGGGTAGGGAGCTCTACCGTCCCCGAAATCAGAAAAAATGTAATCTCAAGGACGCTAGGAAGCTCTACCGTCCCTGAAAACAGAAAAAACGAAATCTCAAGGACGCTAGCGTGCTCTATCGTCCTCGAAATCAGGAAAATCGTAATCTCAAGGACGCTAGGAAGCTCTACCGTCCCCGAAAACAGAAAAACCGTAATCTCAAGGAGGGTAGGGAGCTCTACCGTCCCCGAAAACAGGAAAAACGAAATCTCAAGGACGCTGGGAAGCTCTACCGTCCCTGAAAACAGAAAAAACGAAATCTCAAGGACGCTAGCGTGCTCTATCGTCCTCGAAATCAGGAAAATCACGATTTAGAGGAGGCAAGGACTAGCCCAGCGTCCTCAAAGGCAAGAAAAAACACAATTTCAAGCGCTCTATTAAACAAAGAAATCATACACTGCTATAATACAAAAAACAGTAGCGTCCTTAAAATTCGGAATGAGCAATTTCCGAATTTTAAGGACGCTCTTATATTGATAAAAGCAATGATGACTTTATGCCCTTTTCCCATTCTTCCATTTTAAATGATCTCTCTCTCAACTTTGCAATATTCATCACATTAACCGCCACTGCAAACGATGTTACTGCGAACGATTTCTGTAGCATCCTAAACCATTCACAAAAGCGTGTCTCTATCAGTAGTTGCCACAGGAACAAAAAGGCAGAATCAACCATTCGACATTAAACATCGAAATAATGAAGATTGTAGCTAACTCAAGTCCCAGTTTTTTTTCTATTTTCTTGTAACTGTAAACTTATGTTAATGTGCATGTTGATAGGTTGATAAGATAACCCCTGAAACGATAAGAAGTGCTCCGAATAATTCTGTTCCTGTAATTGGTTTTGCTAGGATAATAAAGCCAACAATCATTGCAACGAATGGTTCTAAATTCGTTAACATCGAAGCTTTTGATGCATCCACATTTCGAATATGATTGTTCCACATGAGATTTGCTAACCCGTGGACAATAATTGCTGTCACCATTAAAAATAGCCAAATATTGATCGTTGGCTTTAAAAGTTGAGATCCACTAGTTGTGGGAATAAAAATAAACGGGATAGAAATAACCAAACCGATAATATTGGAATAAAAGGTAACCGTAAATGGGTCGATACGGCTGCTAAGCAACCTTGTTATAATGATCATAATGGAAAAAGTCACCATTGTGAGAATGATCCATAATAATCCTTTATCTAATTCGATTTGTGTTACATTACCATTTGTCACCACATAATAAATTCCTACTAATGCAACGACCGAGCCTAAAAGCATGCGGATTGTTATTTTCTCTTTTAGAAAAATTGCCGCCAAAAATCCAGTTACAATTGGAGTCATTGCAAGAATTAATGCAGCTGTTGTTGGATCGGCAGTTGTTAAACCGTTGAAAAAGGACCATTGGTTTATGAACACGCCAACACTTCCTAAAACGATGAGCAAAATAAAGTCTCTTTTATAGCGGACTTTTTGTTTATACCGATAAAAGAGGGACAAGCAAAATAGAAAACCAACGATCATACATAAGCGTAAACTTGTAACAAGAGCGGGTGAAAAATATTGCACTAATATTTTACCGAAAACAAAATTGCTTCCCCATACGACTACACAAAAAGTGAGCCAAACATATGATTTAAACATAAATAGCCTCCTTACACATTAAGTTAACTCTAGGAACTTACATACCTAGAAAATTCATGATGTACAGATGTTAGGAGATTCAGTCTTTACAATGATGGCTTACAAAGAAAAAAATTCCATGAAAAAAGGACCTTATTATCTCCCTCATCATAAAGTTCGTACTAAAATAATGAAGGAGTTCATAATGATCCAATTCCAGTTTATCTTACATAACTAAAAAATTAAAGGGCTAGAAAAAATTGTTATAAATTAAAAAGGATTTCAGCGCTAGTTAAACCCTCACCCAATATAGTCGACTGAAATCCTTTTTTTCCGTATCCTCTGTCGTTTACAATTTTCCACACAGATTAGAAAATAAACTTCCACACACCAATAACATCTAAAAAGACGATAATAATTGCGACAGGTGCAATGAATTTCATTAAAAAGAGCCACGATGCGAAGAATCTTTTGCCAATAGTAGATCCGGCACTCATCTCTTCCCAAAGCACATTCTTCGGAATTTTAAAAGCGGCAAAAATGGCAATCATTAACGCACCAATCGGCATTAAAATATTCGATACTAAAAAGTCTGCAGCATCAAAAATAATTTTGCCAAAAATCGTTATGTCGCTAAGCATTCCGAAAGATAAAGCGGAAGGAATTCCAACGATGAAAATGAGGATTCCTGTAATCCATGTAACTTTTTTTCTTTTCATCGTATCTCCCTTTGTGACTGCGGCCACGATGATTTCTAGCATCGAAAATGCCGATGTTAAAGTAGCGAATAAAAACAATAACAAGAATATAATTAAGAAAATAATTCCAAATGGCATTTGGTCAAAAACAGCCGGTAGTACGATAAATAATAACCCTGGTCCATCTGTCGGTTCAAAACCGAATGAAAAAACTGCAGGAAAAATAGCTAATCCAGCTAAAATAGAAATAAAGACGTTCATTAAAACAATTGTCGTTGCAGACTTTGGTAAATCTTCCTTTTTCGATAAGTAGGAACTATAAGTAACCATAACAGAAACCCCAACACTTATGGAGAAAAAGGACTGACCCAAAGCGAATAAAATCGTATCAGAGCTTAAGTTCGAAAGGTCGGGATAGAAGAAAAACGATAACCCTTCTCCAATATTATCTAAAGTTAGTGAACGAATAATTAAAATGATAAAAGCAATAAAAAGAGCGGGCATCATGATCTTACTCGCCTTTTCAATTCCATTTTGAATTCCACGAGCAACGACCCAAATAGTAATAAGCATAAAAATAAACTGAGATAAAATAGCATAAGTAGGGTTGCTAATGAGTGTATTGAACAGTTCCCCATAGCTGTCTGAGGAAATTCCAGAAACATTTCCAAGCAATGCCTCTACCATATAAAGTAAAATCCATCCACCAACCACACTATAGAATGATAATAAAATAAAACATGTAATCATCCCTAACAAACCGACAAGGTACCATTTGCTATGAGGCTGGAAAAATCGATATGCAGATATTGCATCTTTACCAGACCCGCGTCCAATAATGAATTCAGCTAATAGTATTGGTAAACCGATAAAAACCGTAAAAATTAAAAAGATTAGTAAAAAGATTCCCCCACCTGATTTACCTGCAATATAAGGGAACTTCCATATGGCACCTAAACCGATTGCAGAACCTGCTGTAGCTAAAATGAACCCAAGTTTTGACGCCCATTGTTCAGACTGTTTCATAATAAAATTCCTTTCTAATACGATGATAAAAATAAATTATATCATGAATATATAGAAACGATGAGTGATTTCCTGTGAATTAAAAATAAATAAAATATTGTAAAAATTTCGATAACATGAGTCACCTCTATATATTTATGGTATATTGATAACAGTATAAAGAGAGAAAGAAGGAACACCATGAAACGGTATGTTGGAGACGTGATGTTACTGATTACTGCATTTGTTTGGGGGAGCGGGTTTGTTGTAACTGCAATTGCTTTACAATATTTAACAGCTTATCAAGTAATGGCAGGAAGATTTATTTTAGCGACATTCCTATTAATCATTATTTTTGGATATAAATTTAAAAATTTTAATCTATCAATAGTATGGCGAGGGATGATACTCGGGATTATTCTATATATATCATTTGCCCTGCAAACAGTTGGATTAGAGTATACGACTCCATCGAAAAACGCATTTATTACAGCGGTTAATGTGGTAGTCGTACCGATTATTGCCTTTTTTGCATTCCGAAGAGCGATTGACCGTCAAGAGATTATTGCATCCATCCTTGCACTCGTAGGGATTGGTTTTTTATCGTTGCAGGGATCATTTACGATAAATTTTGGGGATTTTTTAACATTGCTTTGTGCAATAGGGTTTGCTTTTGATATCTTTTTTACAAATGTTTTTGTGCAAAAAGAAGATGCCCTTTCTCTGACAATTGTACAGTTTATGACCGCGTCGTGTATTGGAGCGATTGTATTACTTTTCCAAGGCGATCTCACTGTAACGATGGAAAAAGAAGGTTGGTATGCAATCATTTATTTAGCAATTTTTTCTACAACCATTGCCTATGTGTGTCAAAATTGGGCATTTCAATATACAACCGCAACACGAGCAGCGATAATTTTATCCACAGAAGCATTATTTGGCACGATTATGTCGGTACTCATTTTACATGAAGTGTTGTCAGGACGTATGATTTTCGGAGCGGTATTAATTATGAGCGCGATTTTAATTGCGGAATTAAAACCATTTTTATATTTGAAAAAAAGAAAAGATGCTAGAAAGCGAATTGTTTCATAAGGGTTGTTTCAAAAAAATATAGGTATAAAGATGCTATAGGCGGAATGAGAATGGTATAATAGTGTATATAGGTAAAAAGTGGAGAGGGAAGGAAGCATTGTTATGAAACGTTTGGACTTTACACATTGTTGCTACAAGAGTAGAAGAAGGTAAGAGCAATTACAAAAAGGCATTTAAGTAGATAACAAAATGTATGTAAGTAGGGATGTCTATGTTGTTAACGACAATAATTAATTTATGTGTTCTATTTACGTTTAGCGTACTTTTATATATATATTCTAGGAAAATAAATAAGTTTGCTAGCCATATGATTATCCATAACATATCGATTGGTGTTTTTAGTGCTGCTATTGGGCTTATTTTAATTCAAACGAGCATTCAAGTTACACCAGAAGTATGGATTGATACAAGAACCGTTCCAATTATTTTATCCGGAATTTTTGGAGGACCTATCGCTTTATTCACTAGTGGTTTTTTACTCGGGTTCGTTCGGATTATGATTGGTGGGTTTTCGTCTGTTGCGATTCTTGCTGGATGTAACACCATTATTTCGACTATCCTTTTAATTTTGTTATCGAAAAAATTACCACTTAACTATAAAAATGCAAAGTACTTTTTTAATTTGATGATTGTACAAACGGGTATTGTATTATTATATATAACAGGTGTTTCTACGGAGACACTTTTTTATAGTTTTTACTTTATTCTCTTCACAAATTTTTCCTTTTATGTTGTAATTCGAATGATGCTCCTATTAGAAGAACATTTTTACATGTTTGATGTACATCGCAAAGAATCTGAAGTAGATATATTAACGGGACTACATAATCGTCGAAAACTTTTACAAATTACCGAGACATACATGAAACAGCGAAAGGAACCATTCTCTATTATTTTATTAGATATTGATAATTTTAAACAGATAAATGATACATATGGGCATCAAATTGGGGACGAGGTATTGAAAAGTTTTGCACGTCAATTACAAGAAATAGGTAGGAAATATGATGGGGATGCATATCGATTCGGTGGAGAAGAGTTTATTGTATTTGTACCGAGAAAAGATGAAGAGGAAGTGAAAGGAATTGGCCAATCTATCCAGCGGCAAGTCGCCGAAAAAATTCATTATGTAGATAATGAAAGGAAAGTTCAGTTTACCATATCTTCCGGCGCAAGTACTTTTCCTGTTGATGGTAGAACAGTAGAGGAACTTTATAGAAAAGCGGATAAAGCAATGTACTATGCAAAAAATGATGGAAAAAATAAATTTTACCATTGTCATGACAAAAAGAAGGTTAGCATATCAAATTAATATGCCAACCTTTTAATTTATACATGTACTTTATTTACTAACATTTTATTCACAGCGCTGAATAATCCTTTAATGGATGATTCAATAATATCTGTATCAATGCCACTACCCCAATATACTTCGCCTTCTTCGCTACGGAAGCCTACATAAGAGATTGCTTTAGAGCTAGATCCAATTGCAAGGGCATGTTCACGATAGGTTAAATCAGAGAAATCAACGTGAAATTCATTTTTAATGGCATTACTTATTGCATCAAAACGACCATTTCCTCGTCCTGTACAAACCATTTCTTCTCCATTGAAATGAATGGTGACATTTACTTCATATTCCCCATTTTGAGTATAGGCAAATTTGATAAATTCGATAGGTTTTTCAATGTTTACATATTGTTCCATGAAAATATCGTAAATTTCTTCAGGAGAAAGTTCTTTATGGTTTTTGTCGGAGACGTCTTTCACTTCATATCCAAAGTTTTCGCGCATCTCCATAGGTAAATCAATGCCATAGGATTGTTCCAGTATATATGCTACGCCACCTTTACCAGATTGCGAGTTAATTCGAATGATATCTCCTTCATATTCACGCCCGATATCTAATGGGTCAATCGGTAAGTATGGTACCGTCCAATGTGCACGTTCTTCTAATTCGCGCCATTTCATCCCTTTTGCAATAGCATCTTGGTGTGAACCTGAAAATGCCGTAAAGACTAATTCACCTGCATATGGCTGTCTTTCTGGGACGCGCATACGTGTTAATCTTTCATGTTTTTCAATGATTTCACGAATATGATCAAATTTTAACTTTGGATCTACTCCATGTGAATACATATTTAATGCAAGTGTAACGATATCTACATTTCCAGTTCTTTCCCCATTCCCAAACATCGTTCCCTCTACACGATCTGCTCCAGCTAATATGGCAAGTTCTGTATCTGCAACACCAGTTCCACGGTCATTATGTGGATGTACGGAAAGCACCACATGATCACGTCGCTTTAAGTTATCGCTCATATATTCAACTTGGCTTGCATATACGTGTGGCATTGACATCGAAACAGTTGCAGGTAAGTTAATAATAACCTTATTATCTGCAGTTGGTTCCCAAATATCAATGACACGGTTACAAACTTCTAGCGCATAATCTATTTCTGTGCCGGTAAAACTTTCAGGTGAATATTGGAACGTAAAATTTCCAGGCGTTTGGTCTGCATATTTTTTTAGTAAACGTGCACCTGTTTCAGCAATTTGGGCAATTTCTTCTTTTGATTTACGGAAAACTTGTTCTCGTTGTGCAACAGAAGTGGAGTTATACACATGAACAACCGCATCTTTTGCACCTTCAAGCGCTTCAAAAGTACGTTTAATAATATGTTCCCGTGCTTGTGTTAATACTTGGATTGTTACATCATCCGGAATTAAATTGTCTTCGATTAGGCGGCGTAAAAAAGTGAATTCAGTTTCAGATGCTGCAGGAAAACCGACTTCAATTTCTTTAAATCCAATATCAACAAGCATCTGGAAGTATTCTAATTTTTCTTCTAAGTTCATCGGGATGATTAAGGCCTGGTTTCCATCACGTAAGTCTACACTACACCACGTTGGTGCTTCCGTAATATATTCCTTTTGCGTCCATTTTAGGCTTTCGACTGGCGGCATAAAATATCCTCTTGTGTACTTGTTGCTATTCATCATGTTCATCTTCCTTCTTTCCTTATATTTTTATAGTTTTTTAACGAAAAATAAAAAAGCCTCATCTCTACAATTGTAGAGACGAGACTTATACTCGCGGTACCACTCTAATTGATATGTTTTCTTACAACATAACATATCCTACTCGACATATATAACGGTTTCTGCCCGACTCCCCTTACTTTATTTGTTCAGGGTCGTTTGCTCCTGGACGAGTTCAAAGGATACAATGTCCGATTTCCACCAACCATCGGCTCTCTAACACATTATGGACCTTTTACTACTTCCAATCAAAGCAATGTATTTTATTGTTACATACAATCATATAAACTAAAAGTTAAAATGTCAACAGAATAATATGTATTTTTAGAAAATTTGATATAATCAATCTCTAAAAGTTCTATTCTTCTTGCCATCCTTTACATACATCTACCCATGCCTCCGCATTAGCGTATGTAAAAAGGTCATCACAGTTTAATGCAATAGCAGAGTTCGCGCTCCCACAAGCAGGATAGACCGTATCAAATCTTTTTAAAGATTCATCTAAATAAACTAATAAATCGTTTTTTAAACCGAATGGACAAACGCCACCGATTTTATGGCCTGTTTGTTCATACACATCATCAGGAGATAACATACGTGCTTTTATATGGAATTGTGAGCGAAATTTTTTGTTATCAATTTTTGTATCACCTGCTGCAACGACTAAGATCGCTTCATTAGGATCTTTTGCACGAAAGGATAATGTTTTTGCAATTTGTGCTTCTTCCACCCCGATTGTTGTAGCGGCATCACTCACTGTTGCACTTGATGTGTCGAACTCCATGATTTTATGTGATAATTGAAACTGCTCAAAATAGTGCTTTACATTTTCTAATGACATTATTAAGCCCCCTGTGTAGTATAAATATTCAGTTTATTTAACATTTAACTATAGCGAGCAAAATGATTTTCGTCAAGAAAGTATGATGATAGAGAGTCTTTAAACAAATAGGTCGAGACATCATTTAGGCATATGTGCTAAACGTTGTCGCGACCTTATTTTTTGTCTTCATTTGTTCATAGTTATACATCTTTTAAAGCGGCCTTTTTAATTTGTTCCCGATGTTCATAAAGATTAGAAACAATCACTTTTCCAACGGCATATCCCGGCACCGCTAGTAAAATCCCTAAGAATCCCGCGATATTTCCAGCTGCTAATAAAATAGTAATGATCGTTAATGGGTGAATATTTAATGTTTTCCCCATAATATTTGGTGTAATAATTTGTGCATCGATTTGTTGTGCAACGAGTGTAATAATCGATACCGCAATAACGAGCATTGGGTTTTGAAATAAGGCGATTAATAGGGCTGGTATAAAGGCAATCCACGGTCCGATAAACGGTATGATGTTCATTGCAAATGCGAACACAGCTAATAATAAAGCATAGTTTAAACCGACTAATGTATACCCAAGAAACAACATGGTCGCTAAAATGAAACTAATTAAAATCTGTCCGCGTATGTACAAATTTAATACATCATCAATTTCTTTAAATGTTTTGATGACCCATTCCTTCGTATCGCCTTTAAAAAACTGTGAAACGAATGGTACTAATTTCTCGTGGTCTTTCAACATAAATAAAAAGAAAAACGGTGTCAAAATTAAAATTAGTGTTCCTTGGAAAACAGATTGGAACAATGTTACCGTCCATTTTCCAAATTGCATCGTGAAAGCTTGTAAATTATCCTTTAAACTATTTACGGCATCTTCCATCCATGGCGGCATATCTCCAAGTAAATCCGCTAATTGTAAAATAAGGATATTAGATTGATAGATAAATGCAGGGGTGCTTTCTGCTAACCTTGTTACCTGTTCCGTAATTGGTGGACCAACGACTAATATCGCTGTTCCAATTAATCCGGTAAAGATTAAAAAGACTATAATGATGCTCCCCCAACGGGGAACTTTGTATTTTTCTAAAAAAGTTTGTAATGGTAATGCGATGTAAAATAAAACCCCACCCATTAAAAGAGGGATAAATACTGTTTTTAATACAATTAAAATGGGGGAAAAAATCCATTTTACTTCCACAACATATTTAATAATGAATAAGGAAAGTAATAATGCAATTGCAATTTGAAACCATAACTTTCTCGTCAATCAACATCAGCCTCTTTTCTCTCGAAGAAACTTCTTTTCTTTTTAACATTATAGCATAAAAGCTAAAAACTTAATCCCTTCATAAAAGGAATATTTACCATTTTTCTTCCGTATATTTATATGAATAGGTGGAAGAGAAAGAGGCGAAATGTCATGAGATATCGAACAAAACAATTAGGAATGATATTAAGTGTCGTTATAGTAGGGGTGTTGTTTTGGCGGACAACCTCTGTACAAGTGGATATGTTAACAGTGCAAATGCCTTTAGCTGGTAAAGTCATCGTATTAGACCCAGGACATGGTGGGTATGATAGTGGAGCGGTCGTTGATGGGGTAGAAGAAAAGGAAATTGCTCTCATTATCACATTAAAAACGCGTGAATTGTTGGAACAAGCTGGAGCAATTGTGTATGTTACGAGAGAAGAAGATAAAGACTTAGTTGGAAAGGAGCAAGTAGAACAGAAAAAAGCGACAGATATTAGAAGGCGCGTTGATTTCATCCATGAATCGAATGCAGATCTTTTTTTAACGATCCATTTAAATTCATTAACATCTAAAACATGGCGTGGTGCCCAAACTTTTTACCATAGTAAATATGTGAAAAATAAAAAAATTGCCACTTATATTCAAGATTCACTCATTCAAAATTTGAAAAATACGACACGTTCACCGTTAGAGATGAGCCATGTATATTTATTAAAACATTCAAAAGTTCCCGGTGCGCTCGTGGAAGTAGGATTTTTATCCAATGACTCAGAAAGAGAATTGTTGCAACAAACTTCTTACCAAGAAAAGGTTGCTGTGAGTATATATAAAGGTGTTTTGCAATATATGGTGGAGGAACAGACCGAACAAATAAATTAGATTTCACGCCGATTAATGTTATACTATTCATAGTTATGAAGTAAATTTTTAATTAGTTAAGGATGGTGCAACATTCATGTTAACAAAGGAACAAGTAATAGAGTTATTAGCAGAAGTGAAAGATCCATTTTTACATACACCTTTAAAAGATACAGAAGGAATCGTAGAGGTTTCTATTAACGAAGAGAAGAAACATGTCAGTTTGAAATTAGCGATTGGAAAGCCGAATACAGCGGAACAAATGCAGTTACAACAAGAACTTGTTGGTGTGTTAAAGAAAAACGGTGCAAGTACAGTCGGCTTACGTTTTGAACAACTACCTGAAGAAGTGATTCAAAAATTCCAACCCGCTAGTGAGCAGGACAACTCCATTTTAGGTGCAGCGAAACAACCACATTATGTAGCGATTGCAAGTGGGAAAGGTGGCGTTGGAAAGTCAACAGCTACTGTAAATATCGCCGTATCATTAGCACGTTTAGGAAAGAAAGTGGGTATTATTGATGCGGACATTTACGGCTTCAGTGTACCAGATATGATGGGAGTAGAGGAACGACCTGTCGTTCGTGGAGAAAAAATTATTCCAGTGGAACGTTTTGGCGTGAAATTAATCTCC
This sequence comes from Pseudogracilibacillus sp. ICA-222130, assembly GCF_037892545.1. Classification (NCBI taxonomy): domain Bacteria; kingdom Bacillati; phylum Bacillota; class Bacilli; order Caryophanales; family Bacillaceae; genus Pseudogracilibacillus; species Pseudogracilibacillus sp. ICA-222130. Next base: position 3,489 of record NZ_JBBKBG010000033.1, on the reverse strand, counting down.
ATGGGCTTCTTTGTTGAAGATAACTCGCCGATCATTTGGCGTGGACCTATGTTAGGGAAAATGTTAAACAATTTCTTTAGGGAAGTAGAGTGGGGCGACCTAGACTACTTATTATTAGACTTACCTCCTGGAACGGGAGATATCGCAATGGATGTACACGAATTATTACCGACATGTAATGAAGTAATCGTTACGACACCACATCCGACAGCTGCATTCGTTGCGGCACGTGCAGGTCAAATGGCTTTAAAGACGGACCATAACATTTTAGGTGTGGTCGAAAACATGTCGTACTTTGAAAGTGAAGTAACAGGAGAAAAAGAATATGTCTTCGGACGTGGTGGTGGAGATAAGTTAGCAGAAGTACTGCAAACAAAAGTACTTGGTCGCTTATCCTTACAACAGCCATATGAAGAAGAAGATATTTTTGCTCCATCTGTATATCAAGAAGATCATCCAAATGGGGAAGAGTACCGCCGAATCGCTGCGAAAATTATTGCACAGATTGAGGAAGCGGAAGAAAGTAAGTAATTTCTTTATGAATGTAAACGAGGAAATGAATTAAAAGTAAAAAGCGTGGGACAATTGAAGAGGGAACTTGCAACATAAATGCGAGTATTAAAAATGTAAGAAGGTTCCCGTGAGAAAGTGAAAAAAGTTCAGGCTCTATCTTGTTAGGGCCTGAACTTGTTTGTTTATTGTTAGGATACGTATTGTAGAGAGGACTTTTTTGTATGGGTTCTACCTAATTTTTACATTTCTTCTTCATCTGGTGCCTCTTCTTTTTGGCCCTTTTCTTTCTTCTTATTTTCATCTTTGTCTTTTTCCTCTACAATTTTCTTCATCATATCGTGTGTACGTTTTTTAAATGTCGGTGTTTCGTATGTTTCTTCTATAACTTTTTGTAAATGCTCTTTATACGTAGTGCTCTTCATCAATTTTTGAAATTGCTCGGTCATCTTTGGATCTTCTAGTATTTCCATCACTTTTTCTTGAATGGATGGGTCAGCTAATAATTTCTCCATAAATTTCTTATGTTCATCCTCGACAGATTTATAAAAAACCTCAATAAATGTCGGGTCTTCAAATAGTTTTTTCCACATGTCGACACTTTGTTCAGAAGATAATGTTTCTTCAATTGCTTGCTTTGTTTCATCTGCATCGATGACGAGGAGCTTTTTCATCTCTTCATCGCGCATAATATCACGAATGGCCTTTTTTCCTTCTTCCGTTTGGACAATATCCATGACCATCTTTTTTGTTGTATCATAATCTTTTTCACGAGTCTCATTTTCTATAGCACATCCAGTTAGAAACAAAATTATTCCAAGTAAAATATTGCGCATTTTTATCAACGCTATAACCTCCTATATATGTAATATGTAAATTTGTCACAAATTATATTCACTTAAGAGAAGAAAAATCTGATTGTTCATGATAAAATATGGAATGGTACAGAACGTGCTTATTTAGGAGGCATATTAGTGAATAGTCGTAAATTAGTTCATATGTTTTTTAAGACATTAATATATGGTGGACTTGCTGGTTTATTAACTAGTTTTATCGTTAAGTGGGGAGAATATGCAAACTTTTTACAACCATTTGATGCGATTGAATTATTAGGGGTGTTTTTATTTTTCCTTGGGTATGCTTTAGTTTTTACTGTCGTTGCCCAAACGGGATTTTTCGCTTATTTATTCGTCCATCGTTTCGGCCAAGGTTTCTTTAAATCCTATTGGCCAATGGTACAAATTCTCGTTATTTTGTTTGCCTTATTTGACTTAATTTATTTAACGAGCAAAGAAATTCCACTTATGTTTAAAATTGGAATGACAATCGTCGTACTTGTTTTTGGTATTATTATTGCACGTATCAAAGTAAAAGAAACGAATCCATCTGCATTTATACCTACATTGTTTGTGATGGTTGTGGTAACGGCATTAGAATTAACATTAGTGTTACGACCTGCAGATACAGCGTTTATTACGTTAATGTTAGTACCAGTATTAGTAGCAACTGCATATCAAGTTTTACAATTACATAAAGTAACAGCCGTAGATGAAGAACATCGTGCACGAATCCATGCTCGCCGAATGGAACGAATTGCGAAACAAAAAGAAAAATTGGAAGCAGAAGGAAAAGAAGAGCAATTAAAGAAAGTCGAAGAAAAAGAGCAACAAATCATTGCTGCTGAAAAAGAGATAGTATTAGCTAAACAACGAGCAGCTAGAGAAAAAAGGAAATTAGAACAACAACAAAGAGGAACGAAGAAAAAACGTTCAAAAAAGAAACGTAAAAAGTAATATAAAAGCTATTACCTAAAACGGATTAATTGCATTTTAGGTAATAGCTTTTTTTATGGTAGTGTTTTTTCCTCTATATCAATTTCATACATAAGTTCCGAAATTTTTGCTATCGTAAGTTTTTTCTCTTTTAAAAATGGAATAATTTCATCAAGCACTTTCGCTGTTTTTATGGCAGCATCTGATGCGTGTAATAAAACGATATCTCCTTCGCTTACCTCTTTTTGTAACTTTTGTGTCATACTTTTTACATCGCGATTTTTCCAGTCATCTACTTGTACACTCCAATGAACCATTTGGACATTTAATTGATCCGCAATGGAGAAAATGTCCTTATTCACATGTCCATTCGGCGCCCGAAAATAAGGAAGCGTATCGATATGTAGTTTCTTAAAAACTTCTAATGCTAAAGACATGTCCTGTTTTACTTCATATAAAGGTTTATCAATATACGTCTCATAACGATACCCGAGTGCACCAATATCATGTTCAGCTTCCGCTATTTTTTGTACGATATGTGGGTGTCGCTCCGCCCATTCTCCATTTAAGAAAAAAGTAGCCTTCACTTTATGTTTATCTAATATGTCAAGAATGTCATTAATTTTTTCATCTCCCCAACTAACATTAAATGTTAGGGCAACTTTATTATTTTTCATATTCCCTTTCATTAAAGCCACTTCTTTATAATTTTCAAAAAATGAGTTGGATTTAAAATATAGAAAGAAACATAATCCCCCAAGTAGTAGAAGAGAAATACAACCTACAAATATGTATTTTCTCCTTTTACGAAAATTCCATATATAAAATGCAAACATACTTTCACTCCTCTTAGCATGATTGTCTTATGTATATGAAGAAGGAGAGAATTTAATGAGTAAAGGAAATGTCAAAAGTGCCACATGATGATTCAGATGCTTTAATATCAACCGTTTGAAATGAATATAGCATCTATCCTATACGTTTTATAAATAGATATAAACAAAATAAAAATAAAATATTAAAAAATAATCATTTTTGTTGAAAAGGTTTTTGTCGTGTGATATAGTTATTTCTGTCGTCAATAAAAGACGAACGAAATGTTCCTTGAAAACTGAACAAAGACAATAAATGTCAAAGAAATAAGATGTTAAGAAAGCAATGCTTTTTTAACCTCGTCAAGCGAAACTTTAAGCTAAGATGTTTCTGA